>CAMDOP010000100.1 GCA_945903675.1 Crenothrix polyspora | reverse complement strand
CCGATTAAATATTTTTTAAAGCTAGAAATTTTTTGCTGAGCTGAATAAATATTTTTTAAAACTTAAAAAACTTTTGCTAGACCGATTAAAAATTTTTCAAGCCTAGGAAGTTTTTGTTAAGTCGATTAACTCAGCGAAAACTGATGAGACGATTACGTACATCCTGAAAACATTAGGAATAACTAGAGTGGGGGTGTGTGATGGATCAATGTAACCAAGACCTAGCGTCTTGGTTACATTTGTTTTGAGCTTAGGATTCAGAAGAGACTAGTTTTTTATCAGTTTCATACACTAATAAAGGTTCTGATTGACCTAAAATAACGCTTTCGTCGATAACCACTTTACTGATGTTATCGGCTGAGGGTATTTCATACATAGTGTTGAGTAAAACATTTTCGACGATGGTTCTAAGTCCGCGAGCACCGGTCTTTCTTTCCATGGCTTTCGTGGCGATAGCTTTCAGTGAATCTTCTCTGAACTCAAGTTCTGCGCCTTCCATTTCAAACAAATGTTTATATTGTTTGATGAGGGCATTTTTAGGCTCAGTTAAAATTTTAATTAACGCGGCTTCATCAAGTTCTTCTAGGGTTGCGATTATAGGCAAACGACCTACAAACTCAGGAATCAAACCGTATTTGATTAAATCTTCAGATTCGACTTCGGCAAAGAGTTGGCCAATATTTTTGGATTCATCTTTGGTTTTAACATCCGCTGAAAAACCAATGCCGCCTTTTTCTGAACGGGCTTTAATAACGCGATCTAAACCAGCAAAGGCGCCGCCTACAATAAATAGAATATTGGCGGTATTGACTTGTAAAAACTCACCTTGTGGGTGTTTACGGCCACCTTGCGGGGGTACCGAGGCAATAGTGCCTTCGATGAGTTTTAGTAAAGCTTGTTGTACACCTTCACCTGATACATCGCGAGTAATAGAAGGGTTGTCAGATTTTCTGGAAATCTTATCAATTTCGTCTATGTAAACAATGCCGGTTTCTGCTTTTTCTACATCATAATCACATTTTTGTAGAATTTTTTGAATAATGTTTTCTACGTCTTCACCGACATAGCCGGCTTCAGTAAGTGTAGTGGCATCAGCAATAGTAAATGGTACATCTAAAAGGCGTGCCAAAGTTTCGGCTAACAAGGTTTTGCCTGAGCCAGTTGGGCCTATTAGTAAGATATTACTTTTTGCCAGTTCAATAGAATCTTTTTTTGATTTGTTGCGTAAGCGTTTGTAATGATTGTAAACAGCAACGGCTAAAATCTTTTTAGCACGATCTTGTCCTATGACATAACCGTCTAGCTCTTCTTTTATTTCTTTAGGCTTAGGTAATGAATTGCCTGAAAAAGTCGAGGTTTCATCGTCTAATTCATCTTTTATAATATCATTGCAAAGCTCTACACATTCATCACAAACGTAGACAGAAGGCCCAGCAATCAGCTTTCTGACTTCATGTTGGCTTTTGCCACAAAATGAACAATAAAGTAATTTATCGTCATCTTTACTATTTTTATCATTACTCATTAATCAATCCTCTGCAGTACTAAGTACATAGCTCAAGTTTTCTATATAGCTTAGTTTAGCTTAGCCGAAATCTCCAAACAATACTAATCGGTTATAAATCGGTAGCGCTGGCTCTGTTGGCTAATACTTTATCAATGAGGCCATAGCTTACGGCATCATTAGCATTCATGAAGTTGTCTCTATCGGTGTCTTGTTGCACTTTTTCCAGTGGTTGGCCGGTATGGTGTGACATGATGTTATTAAGCTTGTCTCTAATAGACAAAATTTCTTTGGCATGTATGTCAAAATCAGACGCTTGTCCTTGAAAGCCACCTAAAGGTTGATGAATCATCATTCTTGAGTTAGGTAGGCAATAACGTTTGTTTTTAGCGCCACCCGTTAGCAATAATGCACCCATGCTTGCAGCTTGACCGATACAGAGCGTACTCACATCGGGTTTAATAAATTGCATGGTGTCATAAATCGACATGCCAGCAGTTACTGAGCCACCAGGAGAGTTAATATATAAATGGATGTCTTTATCGGGGTTTTCAGATTCTAAAAAAAGCAACTGAGCGACGACTAAGTTAGCCATGTAGTCTTCTACTTGGCCAACTAAGAAAATAACGCGTTCTTTTAAAAGCCTAGAGTAAATGTCATAAGAGCGTTCGCCTCTGGCGGTTTGCTCGATGACCATGGGGACTAATCCACCTGCGGCTTCTAGTGCTCTTGCTTGATTTATTACATGTTGATTATACATTGCTAATCCTTAATGCTGATCCATGACATCACTGAATTTAACGGTTTCATCAGTTACTATGGCTTGTGTTACTAACCATTCAATAACTTGATCTTCTAAAACCATTTGGCGAACATCGTCTAGTCGTTTTTCGTCAGAGTAATACCAGCTAACGACATCTTCTGGACGTTCATAGCTTTTTGCCATATTTTGTACGGTAGTGAGTACTTTGTCATTGTCAATTTCAATGCTGTTTTTTTGTACGACTTCACTTAATATTAAGCCTAAAGCTACGCGACGCTTAGCTTGATCTTCAAAAAGATCTCTAGGCAGATTTAGCTCTTCAAGAGTGGTTTTTTGTCTTTTAGCTGTTTCGATATAAGGTTTAAGAAGGTTTTCGACTTCAATATCGATGAGGGCGTTAGGTGTGGTTATTTGAATTTTTTCATATAGCTCGTTCATGACGGCAATCTTCAATTTACCGCGCAGGGCTTGCTCAAGTTCTCTTTCCATATTGCTTCTGATGTCGGCACGGAATAGCTCAACTGTACCGCCTGAGACGCCGTAAGCTGCGATGAATGCTTCATCGATAGTCGGCAATACAGGTTCTTCGACTGAAGTTACGTCTACGTTAAATTCAGCGATTTTGCCTGCGAGTTTTTCATGGTTGTAGTCTTCAGGGAAGGTCACTGAAAATACTTTATTGTCACCGGTTTTAAGATCAATTAGATTTTCTTCGAATCCAGGGATCATTTTTTTCTCGCCGCAGATGACTTTAAAGTCTTCTATGCGACCATCAGTAAAGTTTTCGCCTTCAGCTATGCCTGTAAAGCCAACAGTCACGCGGTCAAGTGTTTGTGCAGCACGATCAACAATCAACCAATCTTGTTTTTGAGTTCTTAGCTTTTCAATCATGTTATCAACGTCACTGTCAGCAACAGTGGCTATTGGACGCACTACTTCGAGTTGATTAACGGCTGCTAGTGATATTTCAGGATAAACTTCAAATACAGCGGTGTATTTGAAGCCGTCAGCTTGATCTATTTCTTCAATAAGAGGGCGGCCAACGGGATTTATATTTTGTTCTTCTAAGGCTTTATAAAAAGTGCTGTTTATGAGGTCGCCGGAAACTTCACCGCGAACTTGCTCACCATACATTTTCTTAACAACCTGAGCAGGCACTTTGCCTGGGCGAAATCCATCGATTTTTACTTCGCGGGCTAATGATTTTAAACGTTCAGCTATTTTTTCCTGAACCAAGGCCTCAGGCACATTTACAGTCATTTTTCGGCTTAATTCTGATGTCATTTCGACAGAAACTTGCATTCCTATACCTCGTGTTGTATTTAGAAGATTTTTTATGAGTGCCGTTGGTGGCTTGATAAAACTGAAAGCAGAACGATGATTCGCAAAGCTTTATAGAATAGGGTGGTGCGAATGGAGAGACTCGAACTCTCACAGGATAACCTACTGGAACCTAAATCCAGCGCGTCTACCAGTTCCGCCACATTCGCATTTTGTATGAACGGGCTATTCTAATGATTAATGCTTATTTTAACAAGTTATAAATTATATTTTTCTTCTTTATCCTTGATAAGAATCAATTGATACCTAGCATCTAGCAGGGTTTTGTCGTAAAGTTTTACATTTTGAGCTGAAGTTACCTAGTAACGTCGCTTTACTCTCGTTTGCCGCGCTGAGCACCACAGGTTTTGTTGGGATTAGCCCGAAGGGGCGCGGCATGGATGCCGCGCGTCGGTAGGAGGGCAGGACGCCCTCTCTACCGACCCCCGACAAAACCGAGGAGCGCAGGAAGAAGCGGCAATCGAGCCGCCTTTTCTTTGGATACTTTCTTTTGGCGGAGCAAAAGAAAGTATCTCGCCTTCGGGTGCGATAACCCGATTAAAACAACCGTCGCGATAGCGACCTCATTATTTGTTTTTTAAATCGCTGAATGGCTGCGTAACACAAGTTATGAGCTATTACAGCCTAACAATTTTTCCTTTTTGCAATAATTCTATGACTAAAAGTAATACTTCTAACCGAATAGTTGTGCTCGATACTGAAACAACTGGACTTAGCACACGCGAGGGTCATCGAATCATTGAAATTGGTTGCGTTGAGTTAATAAATCGTCGTTTAACGGGAAAACGCTTTCATACCTATCTTAATCCTGAAAGGAAAATAGATGATGGGGCTATTGCCGTGCATGGCATAAGTAATGAATTTTTAGATGATAAGCCGCTCTTTAAGCAAATCTCAGCTGAATTTATAGCCTTTATACAAAATGCAGAGTTAGTGATCCATAATGCGCCATTTGATGTTGGCTTTATTAATAATGAACTTTCATTATTAGAAGATCACGCAATAACGATTGCTGATTTTTGTCTAGTATTCGACACATTGGTTTATGCGCGAAAAAAACATCCCGGACAGCGTAATAGCTTAGATGCTCTTTGTAAGCGCTATGGTATTGATAATAGCCATAGAGAATTGCATGGCGCGTTACTTGATGCGGAAATCTTAGCAGAAGTATTTTTGTTAATGACAGGAGGGCAGTCATCATTGATCGATGATACGCCTGTTAAGGCTAAGATAGTCGTCGCTCATTCTAATCAGCCTCGAATTGCAATAGATCGTCCAGTGCTAAATATAGTGAGGTGTAATGAAGATGAGTTATCAGCTCATCAAGTGAGCTTGGATAGTATTGAAAACTGTCTATGGGATTAATAGCGAGTTGTTGTAACGTTTAATCTTAAACTAAAGGCATAAAAAAGCCCCGATTGCTTAAGGCAATCGAGGCTCTAATTTTTAAAGCGAAGTGTCTAAAGCCATCTGGCTTTAAGACAGCAAGATTACATCATGCCGCCCATGCCACCCATACCGCCCATGCCGCCCATATCAGGCATGCCGCCATGACCTTTGTCATCGCTAGGTGCATCAGCAATCATGACCTCAGTGGTCAGCATTAAGCCAGCAACAGAAGCAGCATTTTGCAATGCAGTACGTGTTACTTTAGCAGGATCTAAGATACCCATTTCGATCATGTCGCCGTATTTGCCAGTTGCAGCATTGTAACCAAAGCTGCCTGTACCTTTTTGTACTTCATTGAACACTACTGAAGGCTCGTCACCTGCGTTAGCTACAATTTGACGTAAAGGCTCTTCCATTGCGCGACGTAAAATATTAACGCCGACCGTTTGGTCATGGTTAATACCTTCTAAGCCAACTAATGCTGATAAAGCGCGAACTAGGGCAGTACCGCCACCAGCAACAACACCTTCTTCAACAGCAGCGCGAGTTGAATGCAATGCATCTTCAACGCGAGCTTTCTTTTCTTTCATTTCAATTTCAGTTGCCGCGCCAACTTTGATAACAGCAACACCGCCAGCTAATTTAGCTAAGCGTTCTTGCAATTTTTCTTTGTCATAGTCAGAAGTTGCATCATCGGCTTGAGCACGAATTTGTGCAACACGGCCTTTGATTTGTTCTTCAGAACCAGCACCATCAATGATGGTTGTGTTTTCTTTAGTGATTTGAACTCTTTTTGCTGTACCTAATTGCTCAAGCTCAGCTTTTTCTAAGCTCAAACCAACTTCTTCAGAAATAACAGTACCACCTGTTAAGATTGCAATGTCTTCCAACATCGCTTTACGACGGTCGCCGAATCCTGGAGCTTTAACAGCAGCAACTTTTACGATGCCACGAATAGTGTTAACAACTAGAGTAGCTAAGGCTTCGCCTTCAACATCTTCAGCAACGATCAATAATGGACGGCCAGATTTAGCAACGGCTTCCAAAATAGGTAACATTTCACGAATGTTAGAAATTTTCTTGTCGTAAATTAAGATTAGAGGATCA
The DNA here is from genome assembly GCA_945903675.1 of Crenothrix polyspora. GTDB lineage: Bacteria > Pseudomonadota > Gammaproteobacteria > Methylococcales > Methylomonadaceae > Methylobacter_C. The sequence continues at coordinate 4,317 of CAMDOP010000100.1, read as the reverse complement.
TCTAATTCAACGCTCATGTTTTCTTGTTTGTTGATGAAGTAAGGTGACAAATAGCCACGATCAAACTGCATACCTTCAACTACGTCTAATTGGTTGTCTAGACCTGAACCTTCTTCAACTGTAATAACGCCTTCTTTGCCGACTTTTTCCATCGCTTCAGCAATGATTTGGCCAACTGAATCGTCAGAGTTAGCTGAGATAGTACCTACTTGAGCAATTGCTTTGTTATCAGTACAAGGTACAGCTGATGCGCGAATTGCTTCTACGGCTTTAGTCACAGCTAAATCAATGCCGCGTTTTAGATCCATTGGGTTCATGCCAGCTGCAACTGCTTTTAAACCTTCATTGACGATAGATTGCGCCAATACAGTTGCAGTCGTTGTACCGTCACCAGCAACATCAGAAGTATGTGAAGCAACTTCCTTAACCATTTGTGCGCCCATATTTTCGAATTTGTCTTTTAATTCGATTTCTTTAGCAACAGATACACCGTCTTTAGTAATGGTTGGAGCGCCGAAGCTTTTGTCTAAGATTGCATTACGACCTTTAGGACCTAATGTTACTTTTACGGCGTTTGCTAAAATATTAACACCACGTGCCATACGAACACGTGCGTCATCACCGAATAATACGTCTTTTGCTGCCATTTTTATTCCTTAGTAGTTTGTGTGATTTTGATTGAGAGGTTTTAGGCTTAACCTAAAATGCCCATGATGTCTTCTTCACGCATAACGATCAGATCATCACCGTCAACTTTGACTTCGTTACCAGAGTATTTGCCAAATAATACTTTATCGCCTACTTTAACTTCTAAAGCGCGCACAGTACCATTGTCTAATGCTTTTCCAGAACCTACGGCTAGGATAATACCTTGGCTAGGTTTTTCTGCAGCAGAACCAGGAAGAACGATACCGCCTGCTGTTGTTGTTTCTTCTTCAAGGCGTTTTACTATGACTCTGTCGTGCAATGGACGTATATTAATCTATATCTCCTAACATTAAAATAAAGGTTTTCGGTTATTAGCACTCGCTAGTAATGAGTGCTAATAATAATCAGGTTTTGCAGTCTGTCAAGTTATTTGGCATCATTCACCCACACACTACAACAATAATTAAGCTATGAATGACACTCAATTACTACGCTACAGCCGTCAAATCATGCTGCCTCAATGTGATATTGAAGGTCAGCAAAACATCCTCGCCGCTAAAGTATTAATCATCGGTGCAGGAGGTTTAGGCTCTCCAGCAGCGATGTATTTAGCGGCATCAGGGGTCGGCAGTATGGTTATTTATGACGATGATGTGGTTGAGCTATCCAATTTACAACGGCAGATTGCTCATCACACTCCCGATATAGGGATGGATAAAGTAATTTCAACCCGCGAAACGCTCAATAAATTAAATCCTGATGTACAAGTCAAAGCGGTTAAGCAGCGCTTAGCCGGAGAACAACTTGATGTTGAAGTACTTAATGCTGATGTGGTGCTAGATTGTAGTGATAACTTTTTAACACGTTTTGCCATCAATAAAGCCTGCGTTAAACATAAAACAGCGCTAGTTTCAGGAGCTGCAATACGCTTTGAAGGGCAAGTATCTGTGTTTACGCCGGGTAAAGATGATAGCCCATGTTATAACTGCTTATACAGTAGCGATGGTGAAGAGATACAAAACTGTGCTACGAATGGTGTCATTGCGCCCATTACAGGAATAGTAGGCAGCATTCAGGCATTAGAAGCATTAAAAATAATTATGTCTATAGGTAAGCCGTTAACAGGGCGGCTATTGCTATTGGATGGCTTGACCATGGAGTGGAATACCATGAGGCTGGCAAAAAACTTATCATGCCCAACTTGCGGTAGCGCAGTCTAAATGAGGTTGATGTTAGCCCATTTAGGCTGCAAAAGATTCCGCTAGAAATAGCTTATTTTTTACCGAGTCGACTCTTGATGAAATGAATGGCTGTTTCAGCTAAATCATTTACAAATGAATGGCTGTCGCCATGCGGCTCAATGTCGCCAAAGGGCTCGCCATTTTTCTTGGTGTATTTATAAATAAAATAGCCTAGCGGAGCAAAAGCCGCACTAGCTATGAGTAACATAATAATAAAAAGCTCAGTAACATCAGCCATAAGTCCTCCCCATTGTTGTATAGTATTATTATTTTTAGGTGAATTTGGATAATACACTTTTCTTAAAATAAAAAACACCCCTACTTGAGTCATGTCTGTGTTGCGTAAAAAAATAGTTCATCGTATACTTTGAACTAGCTTACTGATCAAGCTAGCAACTAATTCTAATAATTACTGGAGGTTCATCATGAAATGGGAAACACCAAGCTTTACAGACCTACGTTTTGGTTTTGAAGTAACTATGTACATCTACAATCGTTAAACTATTATTAAGCTCCAGAGCTTAAAATGGTTTACATAAAAAAGGGGATCTTATCGATTCCCTTTTTTTTGCCTGAAAAATATTATTGCCGTATCATTCAGGCATTTTATATAGGTTTTTATTATGAAAGTTAGAGTTCTTGGTTCAGGTGCGGGTGGCGGATTTCCTCAGTGGAATTGCAACTGTCATAATTGTCATCGTTTACGCCATAATGCCATGAACGGTAAAGCGCGTAGCCAATCATCTATTGCCGTAAGCACGGACAACAAAAATTGGTTGTTGATTAATACTTCGCCTGATATCCGTAGCCAACTAGAGGCTTTTCCTGCGATTCAGCCTAAAGAAGGTATTCGTGATACGGGTATTAAAGCGATTCTGCTGATCGATAGTCAGATTGATCATACCACTGGCATGTTGATGCTAAGAGAAGGCAAGCCTTTAGAGGTTTATTGCACGGATATGGTTAAACAAGACCTAACTACTGGTTTTCCTTTATTTACCATGCTAAAAGATTACTGTACGGTTAACCATCATGCCATCCCTGTTGATGGTAGTAGTTTTACTATCCCCGCCATCGAAGATTTACGATTTTATACCCAAGCTTTAAAAAGCAAGGCGCCGCCTTATTCACCGCATCGTCATGATCCCCATGAAGGCGATAATATCGGTGTAATCATCGAGCAAATTTCTACTGGTAAAAAAGTGTTCTATTCGCCCGGGTTAGGTGAAATAGAGCCCCATGTAATGATTGCCATGCAAGAGGTCGATTGCTTATTAGTTGACGGTACATTTTGGACTGATGATGAAATGTGTACGCAAAACATCAGTCATAAAAAGGCGCGTGAGATCGGACATTTACCGCAATCTGGTCCTGGTGGCATGATAGAAGTGCTAAGCGGCGTTGCTAAAGCTCGAAAAATATTGATCCATATCAATAATACGAATCCCATTTTAGACGATGATTCTGAGCAACGTAAAACTCTTGATGCTGCCGGCATTGAAGTCGCCTATGACGGCTTAGAAATCGATTTATAAACCTATTACCTAGTGAGTCACTATGAGCAATAACGATCAGCCAGCATGGACTAAAATAGAGTTTGAAGCAGAATTACGTGGCATGGAAAAGTATTATCACATTCATCACCCGTACCATACTTTAATGAATGAAGGTAAGCTTACCCAAGCACAATTACAAGGTTGGGTGGCTAATCGCTTTTATTACCAAGCTTGCATTCCCATTAAAGACGCTAATATCTTAGCCAATTGCCCTGATCGAGAAACCCGCGCTAAATGGACGCAACGTATATTAGATCACGATGGTCATCCCGGCGATGTCGGTGGTATAGAAGCGTGGATACAATTGGGTCTTGCGGTTGGTTTAACACGAGAAGATATCACCTCATTTAAGCATGTGTTACCTGGCGTACGTTTCGCTGTTGATGCTTACGTTAATTTTGCTCGTAGAGCAGAATGGCATGAGGCAGCGAGTTCTTCTCTGACGGAAATGTTCGCTCCAAAAATACATAAACAGCGCCTAGATAATTGGCCAGAACATTATCCTTGGGTTGATGTAGAAGGTTACAGTTATTTCCGTAAGCGCTTAACCGAAGCGCGCCGTGATGTTGAACATGGCTTGGAAATTACCTTGGATTGGTATAAGACCCGCGCGCAACAAGATCGTATGGTGAAAATTTTACAGTTTAAATTGGACGTATTGTGGTCTATGGCTGATGCTATGTATATGGCTTACATTAACAACATGCCACCTTATTTTAATAGTGTGGATGCTGAGCAATAAGGCGTGTGTAGGGACATTCGAAATGTCGATCTACGGTACGCTAACACTAATGAATCAGTATTGGGGTGGCCTGCGGCTATTCCTGAGGTGATTGAGTGATTACATAGGGTATTGTACTCACACCTTATGA
>CAMDOP010000099.1 GCA_945903675.1 Crenothrix polyspora | reverse complement strand
AGGATTTTGATAGGGTGTGCCCCAAACCCGGCAAACCCACGAAAAATTCGCTGGTGGCTATATTGCTACGCATGGTGGCTTGATGATTTTTTAGGAAACTTCAGTCTATAATCAAAGGGTTTGTTTATATTAGTGCTGGATGGAAATAGAAGTCCTCCTCCTATTTCTCGATTCTTTCTGAGTTCGCCCATAATAACGTTGGGAATGGGTGTGTATCGAGGCGTTCCGTTTTTGGAATCGGGTAGTCTAGCCAAATTCCTTTCGAAGTCTATGGCATTCCAATGCAACTTTTCAAGTTCACCTTTCCGCATCCCAGTTGTAAGCGCCATCAAAACTTTTAGATAAAACTTACCTCCAATTTCTTTGGCCGCTTTAAGTAAACGTGGTTTTTCTTCATCAGAAAGGTAACGAACAATTTTATTATCTACTTCAAGCGAGCGAACGCGCTTACAAGGATTGTAATCAATGTATTGATCAATTATATTGCCATCCTCTTGTTGTAGATTGGCATAAATCAGAACGGCTGATAATACAGCGAGATATTTATTGTAAGTTGCAGCGGCTCGTGACTTTTTAGGACTAAGAGTACTTCGGATAAGGTCTGGTGTAATATCTGATAGAAGATGTTTACCTAAGCGCTGTTCCCACCATAAGACCAATCTTGCTCGATCATGGTCTTTGCCTGTCCACCATTGCATATATTCATCAGCCAATCGACTGAACATAATGGTACAAGGTTTAATACCTTTAGCTTCGTATTCTTGGGAATCTATAACAGTACGATTACCCCATGTACGAGCATCTTGTTTACGTCTGAAAGTTTTTGTTTTGATTGCCTTACCAGATTTGGTAAGTATTGTACGATAACGGACTTCACCGTTTTTTAGAATTACTTTGATGATGTAGAAATTTAGCATCTGTATTCCTCAATTTTGAGGTTAAAACAAAACTACCAGTAAAATCACTGTAGTCGCATGTTTTAGTACACAGTTACCAAGACTTTTTATCCTTAAAAGTCCTTTAAAATCAAGTCTTTGTTTGGTGGGTCGTGCGCGATTCGAACGCGCGACCATCGCATTAAAAGTGCGGTGCTCTACCGGCTGAGCTAACGACCCAACAAAGATTGACCATTATAATGATTTATATGAACTATGCAATAGTTTTTATTGTTTTTTGATAGCGAGTAGGGTCTTTTACATTCGCTTCTGAAAAACCTGTAATTCTTATTCGACATGCATCACATACGCCACAAGCTTCACCTTGCTCATCTGCTGAGTAACATGAAACAGTTTGGCGATAATCAACACCTAAAGCAACACCTTGCATAATGATTTCTGCCTTAGTTAAAGAAATCAGAGGTGTGTGTATATTAAAGGACTCGCCATTTACACCTGCTTTAGTAGCTAAATTCGCTAATTTCTGAAAAGCAGTAATAAATTCAGGCCTGCAGTCAGGATATCCAGAGTAATCCACTGCATTAACACCAATAAAGATATCAGTTAAATTTAGCACTTCTGCCCAACCTAGGGCAAAGGACAGAAATATGGTATTTCTTGCTGGGACATAGGTGACAGGTATGCCTGCTTGTGGTTTATTAGGTACGGCAATATTTTCGTCAGTTAATGCAGAGCCACCTATGCTTCCTAACCCAAGTTTAATTATCTTATGATCATTAACTTGATAATCTTTTGCTATTTGAGCTGCGGCAATTAGCTCTGCATTATGCCTTTGCCCATATTCAAAGCTTAAGGCGTAACAGATGTATCCTTGTTGTTTTGCGAGGGCAAGGACAGTAATTGAATCTAATCCACCTGATAGAAGAATAATCGCTTTTTTTTGCATGATATTTTATTTGCCTTGAGCATCATCCCAAAGCAGTTTATGTAATTGAATTTGAAATCGAACAGGCAATCTGTCTCGAAGAATTTTCTCAGCAAGTTCGGTAGGATTTTGTTGTCCCATAACAGGTGAAAATAATACTTCGCAACGATCGGATAGTGCATATTCTGTCAAAATTGCTTTGGACCAGATGTAATCTTCATCGGTGCCAATCACGAATTTAACTTGATCTTTACTGTTTAGAAATTGAATATTTTCATAGATGTTTTTATTAAGCTCACCTGAGCTAGGTGTTTTAAGATCCATGACTTTTATAGTGCGTTCATCTACATTAGAAATATCAATGGCGCCACTAGTTTCAAGCGAAACTTTAAAGTCTTTATTGAGTAGTTCGGTTAGTAATTCTATGCAAGCTGGTTGTGCCAGCGGCTCTCCGCCGGTTACCGTAATATAAGGGGTTTCATATTGCTCTGCTTCGGTAAGAATGTCGTTAATATTTAACTTTTTTCCACCCGTAAAGGCATAGGCTGTATCACAATAAACGCATCGCAAAGGACATCCAGTAAGTCGAATAAATACAGTGGGGATTCCCACTGTATTTGATTCTCCTTGTAGAGAATAAAAAATTTCAGTAATACGAAGACTGCTCATCACTAATGATGGGCTACTTCATGAGGAGCTGCTTCATTGAGTTTTAATAGTTTCTTTGATGCCAGTACTGCAGCAGGTGATTTAGGATAATCAGAAATAACGCGATTAAGATATTCCGTTGCTTTTACTGTATTTTTTTGGTCCACTTCGATATAGCCAAGCTTTAATATAGCATCAGGTACTTTTGCGCTATTAGGATATTTTTCGAGCACATCATTAAATGCTTTGCGGGCAGAAGCGTTATCTTGATTAACTCTATAAGCCTCACCTAACCAATATTGTGCATTATTAGCATATTCACCTGTAGGGTACTGGTTAAGATAAGCTTTGAATTGCTCTATAGATTGAGCGGTATGTCCGCTTCTAAGCTCATCATAGGCCATAAAATAACCTTGTTTATCAATTCCTTGACTTTGTGGAGTTTCTATTTGTGGCTTTGACCCTTGATTGGCTGCCGCTTTTTCGATAGGGTTAGCCTTTTGCGCTGAATTAGTCGGAACTACTACTGGAGCGGCTGTGGTAGGTTGGACTTCTTTAGCATTGATGATACTGCTTGGCTTTGCGACTTCATTTGGATTTGCAGTAACACCGTTAGCCTTATTTTCTATGTTTTGCAAGCGCTCATCAAAATCTGAATACATTGTGCTCTGATGTTTTTTTAAGCCATCAATTCGATTAGCTTGTTCATCTATCTTGCCGGTAAGCTGCTGCACTTCAGATTGCATTTGCTCCAGTCGCCCCATCAACTCATACAATGTCGTTGTCGATTGTGTGTTAGCTGGGTTGCTTGGAGATGCAGATTGTGGATATAACGAATGGTCAATGACAACCGGCACGTCCGCATAAGCGCTGCTAAAAATAAAGGGCAGAAAAATAAGGCTAGTTTTTTTCATTTACTTACCTTGGTTGATACGCTACTTCAACACGACGATTCTTTTCCCAAGCAGCCTCGTTATTGCCTAGAACAGCTGGTTTTTCTTCGCCATAGCTGACGACATTTAGTTGGTTTTCAGAAACGCCTCGAGCTTTCATCATGCTAGCAACTGATTTTGCACGCTGTTCACCTAGCGCAATATTGTATTCGCGAGATCCTCGTTCATCACCATTACCTTCTAGGTTAATGTGTTGTGAAGGATTTGCGATTAAATATTGTGAGTGTGCAGATATAACAGTAACGAAATCTGGCATAACTTCACTGCTATCTAGCATGAAATAAATAGTACGTTTTGATAAAGGATTATTAGGATCATTAAATTCTGGGCCTAAAGTGCTAGCGTAATCGCCATTGCCATTCATTGATGAGCCATTCATACCATAGCCTTTATTCAAGCCATTAGTTGATGCATCGTTAATTCCACTGCTGGCATTTAGGCTACCATCGGTAAGGCTGGCGTCTTTTTCGTCAGTATCACTACAGGCTGATAAAAAAGCTGCACTAATTGCTAATGCGATGATTGTTTTATTTAGTTTCATTTTTAATTCTCAAGTTGATATATAAATTGTAATAAATTTCAGGATAATCTTTAAATTTAAGGGCCCCAAGAGGGCTCTCTAACCTCTCCACTATTAAAAACCAATTTCTGTTGTATCTTACCATCGATTGATACGGCGGATAAAAATCCTGTGCCGCCTTTTTTGGAGGCATAAAGAATCATACTTCCATTGGGTGCAAAGCTAGGCGACTCGTCTGAGCGGCCACTCGTTAGTACGTTTATGGATTTGTTTGACATGTCCATGATGGCAATACGATAGTCGTTGCCATTACCATGTACCATAACTAAGTTTCTACCATCAGGAGAAAAGCTGGCTCTGGCATTGTAAGATCCTGAGAAAGTTAATCTTTTCTCTTCTCCACCCTGACTAGAAACCATGTAAATTTGCGGTTTTCCGCCTCTATCTGATGTAAAAACAATTGAGTTTCCGTTAGGTGACCATGAGGGCTCTGTATCAATAGCAAAGCTTCTCGTTAATTTAGTTAAAGAGTGCGTGGATAAGTTGAGAATAAAAATATCAGGACTGCCGTCTTTAGATAAAGTTAGCGCTAAGCGGGTTCCATCTGGCGACCAAGCGGGCGCGCCATTGATACCAGGAAATTCAGCTACACGCACTCTTTCTCCGGTGGCTAATGTTTGCACATAAATGGCTGCTGTTTTTCTTTCAAAAGAAACATACGCCATTTTTTTTCCATCAGGCGACCATGAAGGAGACATTAATGGTTCAATTGATGAAGCGATAGTCTGAGGATTAAAACCATCCGCATCAGCAATCTGAAGTTGCTGTGATTGTTGTTTGCTACCAGGATTGGTCGTAGTGATATAAGCGATTCGGCCACTAAATACGCCTCTTTTACCCGTTAATTTTTCAAAAATAAGATCACTGATATGGTGAGCTGTTTTTCGTAAATCAGCTGCTGAAGAGGTCATTCGGTAGCCTAATAATTGTCCACTTTTATAGACATCGAATAATTGAAATTGAACATTATATTGACCGTTACTAGCATCAGCTAATTGCCCTATAACCAAATAATTCTGGCTTGCCGATTGCCATTCGTTAAAGTTGACAGCCGATGCTGTATTAGGTTTGCTGGGCATGGCTTGTTCAGCCATCATTTTAAAATAACCGCAGCGCTCTAGATCAGCATTAACTATTGCGCTGATGTTAACAGGGGCGGCTGTTGAGGAGAAAGGGACTACTGCAACAGGGAGTGCGCTACTAATGCCTTCAGATATTTCAATGGTTAGGGCTGCGTGACTATTTGTAACAGATATACTTAAAGCCAGAAGAAATAAAACTTTATTAAAAAAACTCACACTCACCTCTATTAAGGTTTTCAAAAATTAAAGTCATTATTACATGATGTTATGTATAGATTTATCAAAATCTCGAGAATAGTCATTATTATGACTATTACCTATCAAATTTCAAGCACTGAAGGCTGAATAATTTTTTAGTAGTAAAAGATTAATCTGTTTATATATCCATAAACAGCATCGGAATACCATAAGTTAAAATAAAATAACTAATTGCTAAAATAACGCTTAGGCTCATTTTTGTCTCAAATGCTTGCCGCAAAATGTAACTGACAATCGCTATATACCAGGCAATCAATAAGGCGCCGATGCCGATTGTTATTTCTTCCGCATTTTCATTATGATTCATTACCATTAAAAAATACAGCCCTTCGGTGATAGTAGCCAACGTCATAATAAAATTTTCGCAGACGAAAATGGCAATGTATAGTTGATTAAAATATTGCCATTTTTTAAAGACTAACAAAAACACAGCGACGGATGAAAATGCCATGATAGCCCTCAAAAAGACTTCCAGCGAACCATCGGCAGGATCAGAAATTAAACCTTCAACTATACAACCTGAAAAAAGATAAAAAGCCACCGTTTTCCACATAAAAGACTTTGAGGGAATTAAATCGGCGGGATTATTTCTAAACCAGCATAGCGATAGGTATTGGCTTAATAAATTCATAGTAAAAAAGCTTGGACTAATAAATGTCGGAGAATCGGATTAGATTTACATAATGAATCATTATAACCGTAATTACCTTTTAAAAAATCAGAAAGACCATGATTTATTTGAATTTTAATATCCTAAGCTATCAATTTGTAGATCTTTTAATGGCTCCGGTAGTCTCGAAATAAATGTTTGTATCCTTCCGTCCAATGATAATATTATTTTTCGATAACCAGGTGCAGCGATATCATCTAAACTAAAAAAGGAGCTGTCGGGTTTAAACTGAAAGCAAGTTGATGGCGCGCCTAAGACCCGAACGCCTTGATGTTCACTATCCATTAATTGATGTATATGTCCGTTAATAATGATTTTAACGTTTGGATATTTACCAATGACCGCCCATAATTCCAAGTTGTTTTCTATCATCATGGTATCCATCCAGGCGCTTTTGGTTTCTAAACAATGATGATGTACTGCAATTAGTGTGTGGTGATTTGGATGTTTACTTAAACAGTCATCTAGGAAGCATAATTCTTCATTTGATAATCGGCCTCCTGACGCTCCTTTTATCTGACTATTTAAAAAGATTAATTGCCAGTTACCTAACAAAACTTGTTTGCGGCAGCTTACCAATGACGTATTAAATATCTGCTGCATAAGCTGAGCATCATCATGATTGCCAGGCAAACAAATGCAAGGCGTATGAGTTGCTTCAATATGCTTTAAAATTCGTTGATAGCTTTCTTGGCTGGGATTTTGAGCGAGGTCACCGGTAATAATTATTAAATCAAAATGGCTGTTTTCAGCCAAGGCAAGCTTAAGTACTGCTAAGAAATAATCTTCAGTATTAATGCCCAAAAAGGTTTCATTCAAGCAAGGTAAAATGTGTAAATCTGTTATTTGTAAAATTGATAACTTGGATAAAAGCTCTTTCATTCGATGTCTTTACACAAAACCTTAGAGTTTCTTTGTGGGTTGTAAAGGGCTTTAAGTGGGCCAGGTAGATTGTTAATCTCAGATGATACAAAGCCTCGCTCAATAAACCACTGCATAGTTTGAGTCGACAGCACATATAATTTTCTCAATTTCATTTGCGCTGCTTTCTGATAAATATATTTTAAAAGTCGCTCTCCACGGCTAGCACTTCGATAATTTTCATGAACAGCAAGGCAAGCAATTACTCCAAAAACATCTTGTTCATTGGCATGAAAAGCTGCGCAAGCAATAATCAAGCCGTCCCTCTCTATGACAATATAGTCAGCTATTTCCATTTCTATTTTTTCTCTGGAACGCTTAATTAAGATACCTTGCTGCTCTAGAGGTTTAATAAGTTCGAGAATACCACCTATATCATCTAGCTTAGCAGATCGTAACACCTCAAATGGAGCAGAGCTAATCAAGGTACCAATACCATCTCGACTAAATAACTCTTGTAATAAAGCCCCGTCAATATGGCGACTAATTAAATGTACACGATCAATACCTGCCTGACAACTTTGAATAGCTGCTTTGAGCGGTAGTTTAATAAGATCAGGTATATCTTGATGATGCTGTAAAAAATGATCAGTTTCATCGGTCGTCATTTGCCGAATGTGCTCCCCATTTTCAGGGTTACAGCAGCTATGCTCCGTCAATAAAATTAATTTTTCCGCTTTTAAGGCAATTGAAACGGCGGTAGCGACTTGTTCAGCTGATAGATTGAAAACCTCTCCACTTGGCGAATAACCTATAGGAGAAATTAGCACTACCGTATTTTGATCTAGTTGTTGATGAATTGCGATGCTATCTATACGACGAACTTCGCCTGTATGGCAATAATCTATACCATCTATAACCCCTATAGGTTTGGCTATGACATAATTCCCAGAGACCACTTTCAAACTAGATCCAGCCATTGGAGAGTTAGACAAGCCCATTGATAGTAATGCTTCGATTTCAACGCGAACTAATCCTGCCGATTCTTTAACGCATTGCAGTGCTAAATCATCAGTAATGCGCAAATTTTTATGAAAAAGGGCTGGGGCATTAAGTTTATTAAGGCGTTGATCTATCTGAGGACGTATGCCATGGACTAGAACTAGGCGTATACCTAAACTGTTAAGTAAAGCAATATCGTGTACGTGATGATCAAAGTCATCTGCCTGCACAGCCTCTCCACCTAATGATATAACAAAGGTTTTGTTTCTATGCGCATGAATGTAAGGTGATGAGTCCCTAAACCAACTAACAAATGACTTTTCTGATTGCATAACGACTCATTTTGAAGTGATATAGATTAGCTTTAGCTCTCAAACTAACAGGCGAAGCCAATACGTTATAGCAATTGAATTAGCTAACTCAATCCAAATTATCAGTTACCGCACCTTGCGATGCTGAATTTACCAACTTGGCATATTTAGCCAATACACCGCGAGTATAACGTGGAACTGGTTGTTTCCATGACTCTAAACGGCGAGCGATTTCATGTTCATTGATATCTAATTTCAATTCATTAGTTTCTGCATCAATCGTGATGGTATCACCATTTTCAATGATAGCTAAGGGGCCACCTACATAGGCTTCAGGAGTAATGTGTCCTACGACAAAGCCATGTGTGCCGCCAGAAAAACGGCCATCGGTAATTAATGCAACTTCTTTGCCTAAGCCTTTGCCCATAATGGCTGATGTGGGTGATAGCATTTCGCGCATACCTGGACCACCTTTGGGTCCTTCGTAACGGATAACAATGACATCACCTTTTACGATATCACCATTTAATATGCTTTTTAGTGCTTGTTCCTCAGCATCAAAGACCTTCGCTGTACCAACAAAGCGTAAACCTTCTTTGCCGGTGATTTTTGCAACGGAGCCACCTGGAGCTAGATTGCCGTATAGCACAACCAAGTGACTGTCTTTTTTAATCGGATTTTGCAATGAATGAATTATTTCTTGCTCTACTGGATAGGGTTTTACATCAGCTAAATTTTCTGCCAATGTCTTGCCAGTTACCGTCATACAATCACCGTGTAATAAACCACTGTCCAACAAAATTTTCATGAGAGGTTGAATGCCTCCAATTTCAATTAATTCTGTCATTAAATAGCGACCACTTGGTTTTAAATCTGCTAGCAAAGGTACGCGTTGACCAATACGAGTAAAGTCATCTAAACTAATATCCACACTAGCTGCGTTAGCCATAGCTAAAATATGTAATACCGCATTAGTCGAGCCTCCCAATGCAATTACTATGGTAATGGCATTCTCAAAAGCCGCTTTGGTCATGATGTCACTAGGTTTGATATTGTTTTTCAACAATTCCAAAACAGCAGCACCAGCACGTTCGCAATCTAATCTTTTATCATTAGAAATTGCAGCTTGGGCTGAGCTATTAGGTAAACTCATACCTAATGCCTCAATCGCAGAAGCCATCGTGTTGGCTGTATACATACCGCCACAAGAACCTGCACCAGGAATGGCTTTGGCTTCAATGGCTGCTAGCTCAGCATCATCAATTTGGTTATTCGCTCTAGCACCAACCGCTTCAAAAACCGAGACCACATCGAGTTTTTTATCTTTATGGCAACCCGGCATAATGGTCCCACCATAGACAAAAATGGCTGGACGATTTAATCGCGATATTGCAATCATGCACCCAGGCATATTTTTATCACAGCCACCAATGGCAACGAGACCATCAAAGCCTTGGCAGCCGACCACAGTTTCAATAGAATCGGCAATAACTTCACGGGAAACTAGTGAATATTTCATTCCTTCAGTACCCATGGAAATACCATCAGAAATAGTAATGGTATTAAATATTACGGCTTTACCATTAGCTTGATCAACACCAACACCAGCAGCGTCTGCTAACTTATTAATATGCATGTTACAAGGTGTAACCATACTCCAAGTTGAAGCTATGCCTATTTGAGGCTTTTTAAAGTCTTCATTTTTGAAACCGACAGCATGTAACATGGCTCGACTAGGAGCACGCTCCATGCCATCAACCACTAAAGAAGAAAAACTGCGGGTGTTGTGGTCATCTGAATGAGCCATGTGATCGATTCCTGATTTTTATAAGATTTATGTTAATAATACAAAAGTGTACAAAATATGAGCGCCCCTACTAACTAATAGGAATCCCAGCTACTTTTACGTCGCCAACCTAGTTTTGGCAAAATAAACCCTAACAAAACACCAAATAATGCAAGTATGCCTCCGTAAAGAAACCAATCTTGGCTGGCGGTGTCCTTTAAGGCTTGATTTTCGAGTTTGTATTGTTGCAAATCTCGCTCAACATTAACGACACGCTCTTGTAATTCATCGCGCTCATTTCTTAATTGAGAGGAGCTAGCCATGGTTTTTTTCAACTCATTTAATTCACGCGTTAATTTATCACGCTCTATGGCTAAAGATTTCTCTAAAGTTGTACCAGGCGTAAGAGTTACTTTTAAAGCAGTTAACTCATTACGTAAGGTAACGTTATTTGACTGTAATACCGACATTTCCTTGCTAGAAGCATCTTTAGGATCTATTTCCGGAGG
>CAMDOP010000098.1 GCA_945903675.1 Crenothrix polyspora | reverse complement strand
AATCATGCGAAAATTAATTCACGCTATTCACGGGATGTTGAAAAATGACGAACCTTTCGATAATACACGTTTCTATAAAATTCCGGTCTCGGCCGTATAGTGAAAAATGAACGTAAATACCTTTGACTTTGAACAGAGTATCTACATTGATTGCTCAGGTTGCACATAATGGTGTGAGAACCTTGTTTGATTTTCGTACCGAACAAGTTTTCTTTAGTGATTTAAAAGTTTGGAAATCCTATCAGCAAGCAATAGAAAGATCACCTTATAAAGAGCGCTTAACAGATTTAATAAGAGTATGGGAAGAGTTGCACTGGCAACAATATAAGGCTAACTAATGTTAAGTAGCCATTCAGTGATTTAAAAAAAAATAATGAGGTCGCTATCGCGACGGTTTTTGATCGGGTTATCGCACCCGAAGGCGAGATACTTTCTTTTGCTCCGCCAAAAGGAAGTATCCAAAGAAAATGCGGTTCGGTTGCCGCTTCTTCCTGCGCCTCTTCGGGCTAATTCCACAAAATCTGCGGTGCTCGGCGCGGCATACGAGAGTAAAGTGACCTTACTGCGTAACGCGGTTAGCTAAATAACATCAACATAAAAACTGTATACAGAAGATAAGGACAGCAAAATCAAAATAATTTTTGAGTAACGCTTATAATAGCCATTTTTAAAAGTGTAATGGCAGTTAATCAATGGCAGATTTTATCCCCGGTCAACGCTGGATTAGTAACACCGAGTCAGAACTTGGTTTAGGTCTTATTCTCGAAGTTAGTTTCAAACGGATCACCGTTTTATTCTTAGCCAGTGATGAGCGGCGTATTTATGCCAGCGATAACGCGCCTTTAACTCGCGTTAAATTTACAGTTGGCGATATCATTGAATCCATAGATGAAGACAAGCTCACGGTGACGAGTTTAATCGAAGCCGATGGTTTAATTACCTATGTAGGTAAAAACAAAGCCGGCCTAGAACTACAGCTAGAGGAAATTGAACTTAATCATCATATTCAGTTCAATAAACCCCAAGATCGTTTATTTACCGGTCAGTTAGATCCAAGCTCATGGTTTTTATTGCGTTATGAAACTAGACGTCGCTTGCAACAACTCCAGCAATCACCTGTTAAAGGCTTATTAGGGGGCAGGGTATCGTTAATCCCTCATCAGCTCTATATTGCTCAAGAATCGGCTAATAGATCCGCTCCACGTATTATGCTGGCAGATGAAGTGGGCTTAGGTAAAACCATCGAAGCTGGTTTAATTCTTCACCATAGACTTATTAATGGTTTGACTAATCGCGTATTGATTATTGTGCCTGAAAGTCTTTTGCACCAATGGTTGGTTGAAATGCTAAGACGTTTTAATCTGCACTTTAGTGTGTTTGATGAAGAGCGTTGCCTAGAAGAGCTTAATGATGATGGCTTGCAGGATGATGATAGCTCATCTGATAACAATAACCCCTTCTCTAGCGAACAATTAGTGCTGTGCAGCCAACAGTTTTTTACTAATTATCCTCGTAGGCAACAACAAGCTTTGCAAGCGGGTTGGGATATGGTCATTGTAGATGAGGCGCATCATTTAAAATGGAATGAACAAAGTGCCAGTCCTGAATACCAATTTGTTGAGCAACTAGGCTTACGTACGCCTAGCCTTATTTTATTAACCGCGACTCCTGAACAGCTCGGTAAAGAAAGTCATTTTGCCCGTTTAAGATTACTCGATCCTGATCGATTCTATAGCTTTTCAGCTTTCCTAGAAGAAGAGCGTTTATTTGAACCTGTTGCAGATGCAGCTAAAATATTATTGGCAGATCAAGCCTTAGATGAGCAAGATAAGCAAAATCTAACACGCTTACTTAAAGATGATAATGTTGATAATCTATTAAATAATCTAAATGACCCATTGAAATCAGCTGCGGCAAGGCAGTCATTGATAAATATCTTATTAGATCATCATGGCACAGGTCGTATTTTATTTCGAAACTCTAGGCAAACTATCCAGGGCTTTCCAGAGCGCGAACGTTACGGCTATGCTTTGACTGGACTTGCTAATAATACTGACATGCAACATGATGCACGTTTTATTTGGCTGGTTGATAAATTAACCAAACAAGTAAAAGGCGATGCAGGTGGCTCTTTACGCGGTCAAAAAGCACTGCTCATTTGTAAGCATGCACAAACAGCGATTGATTTGGAACAAACTTTAAAAAATCGCGCGGGTATTGCCGCTGCGGTTTTTCATGAAGGCATGAGCATCATTGAGCGTGACCGTGCAGCCGCTTATTTTGCAGATCAAGAAAGCTCAGCTAGGTTATTAATTTGTTCTGAAATTGGTAGCGAAGGTAGAAACTTTCAATTTGTCCATCATCTGATTTTATGGGACTTACCCACTAATCCCGATTTATTACAACAACGTATCGGCCGCTTAGATCGCATAGGTCAAAAGCATATCATTCAGATACATGTGCCTTATCTACTCAATACAGAACAGCATCGTTTATACCAATGGTATGACCAAGGCCTTAATGCTTTCCGTAGTAATAATTCAGCCGCTCAAGCGGTTGCAGATCAATTACAAGAAGAGCTCAGCGCCGTCTTAGCAGATGATCAAGCAGATATGGCGGCGTTTGTTGAAAAAACGCATGCCTTAAGCTCAGAAATAGAGCTGCAACTCCATCATGGTCGCGATCAATTATTAGAATTAAACTCCTGTCGTAAAGATTTGGCCGAGCAACTGATTGCTCAACTTAATCATTATGAACATGAAGGCTTGCTATGGCCTTACATGGTCGATTTATTTGACTGTTTTGGTGTAGATACTGAATATCACTCGGCTGATTGTTTTATAGTGCGCCCTAGTGATCAGCTTCGGGTTTCAAACATCCCCGGTTTATCTGAAGATGGCATGACCATTACCGCTAATAGAGAGCTGGCACTGGCACGTGAAGATCTCAAGTTTTTGACATGGGAACATCCTATGGTCACTGGCGCTATGGAACTAGTGCTATCCACCGAAACGGGTAATGCCGTAGTCAGTGTGATCCATCATCCCGAGTTAAAAGCAGGACAGTTTTTACTGGAATGTTTATTTATCATCGAATGCAGCGCACCGGCTGAATTACAAATTGGTCGTTTTTTACCGCCTACGCCTATACGTGTACTCATTAATCAACATAAAGTCGATTTAACCCTGACATATTCACACAGTAGCTTAATAGAAACTGGCAAAAACTTTGATAAAGATCAAATCGTTAGTTTTCTTAATAATCAGCGCACACTGATTACCCAGTTAATCACTGAAGCTGAGAAAAAAGCGAAAGATGAAATGCAAGAGCTCATTGAATCTGCCACCAATACGATGTTGGCCTCATTGGCGGTAGAAATTAAGCGTCTGATCCGCCTTAAAAAAGTGAATCCGACTATTAAAGAAGAAGAAATAGAGCAGCTTAAAGACATGACCATGCTGGCTCATGAAAATATCCAAGCCGCCCATTTAAGATTGGACGCAGTGCGTTTCGTCATCACTAGTTGAGAGTTGCAATGTTATCTATCGGTAAAATAAATAAATTAACCATCGTTAAACAACAAGGTGCTAGTGTTTATCTTGATAGCGGAACCTCTGGTAAAGTGTTACTCACCGACAAACAGTTGCCTGCTGACTGTCAGGTCGGAGATATACTTGAAGTTTTCGTTTACGTGGATAGCGATGGGCATTTAGCCGCCACGACTCAAGTACCTTTAGCTCAAGTCGATGATATTACATGGTTAAAAGTCGTATCACTCAACTATGTGGGGGCCTTTTTAGATTGGGGCTTGCGTAAAGATTTACTCGTGCCGTTTAGTGAACAGCATCACGAAATGGAAGTGGGACGATCTTATTTAGTTAAAGTCTTCTTAGATGACAAAAATAGAATTGCCGCCACTACTAAAATTGATCGCTATCTTAGTGAAGAGAATACTGATTTTAAAGTCGGTCAAAAAGTCTCTTTATTTATAGCCGACCAAACCGAACTCGGTTTTAAAGCCATCGTTGATAGTAGTCATTGGGGCTTGTTGTATCAAAATGAACTCTTCCAGACTCTGAAAAGAGGTCAGCGGTTAGACGGATATATCAAAAAAATTAGAGATGATTACAAAATAGACCTTAGCTTGCATAAACCAACATATGATGAGTTTGAGTCTTTAAATGATGCCATATTAGCCAAGTTAAAAGACAATAACGGCGTACTCGCACTCAGTGATAAAAGCCCACCAGAGCTGATCTATGCGACCTTTGGTGTCAGTAAAAAAGCTTTCAAGCAAGCCATCGGTACACTCTATAAGAACAAATTGATTAGCCTTGATAAAAGCGAACTAAAGTTAATTAAATTCAGTGCTGATGATTGATTACACAAGGCAAGGCAATGTGAGGCTAGGTATTTATTAGTAGGGTTAGGCGGGTGAAAACGTTATGATGACGTTTTTTTTAAGAAGACAGCTAAGGTTAGTTAAAGCATGAGTAGGATGTTTTTAATTATATCGATAGTAATGACGGTATCTGTATTGAATGCTTGTTCTTATTTTGTTCATCATGATCCTGTCACTGTACAAGTAGCAACGCCTACTTCTACGTCTAATCCAATAGTTTCGCCCAATCAAATAGTCAAGATAGCTCCACTAGAATCTTGCGATGATCATTGCTCTAAAAGTTCGGGTATAAAGAAAAAGTTTTGCATTAAAAAATGCGAATATAAAACGAAAAGGCTAGCAAGAAAAGCCTTAATAGCCTTATGCGAATCTAAACAAAAAGATTGGTGGTCCAGACTCATTAATAGAAACAAAGACAGCTCTGCTGATGAATGTTCCGATCATTGATGGTTGCTTTTATTACTAAGAGGCTCCGATATTGAATTTAAACGTATTGCCTAATGACTGCTTAAAGAAAACCTTAAGCCTGCGACACCCGCATATTGATTGCCTGTGCCTGTTTCAGGAATAATCACCCCTACATAATAGTTTTTATAAAAGAAGTTAAACTGAGCGCCCGATAAATTATTATGGCCATCAAAGTAGTCTGCTTCTACGCTAAACCTTGGAGTAAGTTTAGCAACAAAGCCTGTGGTATAGCCGATAACATTGACAGGTAGAGTCGCCAAATAGCTATTAACAAAATAACTGCCTGCGTGCATTTCAATACTCTCAATCGGTGTGTAAGACAAAACGCCGAAATCAACATGATGCCATTGAGCAGGTGCATTAAAGACGGTGCCGTTGTGAGTGCCTAAGATAAGATTTAGCTGATCTCTTAAGTTGATGGTTTGCATTATGTTGATGTAGGTATCACATTCAAAGTTTTGAGCACTACCGCCTGACAGTGGGCAGTTGTATGTAGCAACTTGAGCATCTAAGCCAAAATCAAATGAATAGCCTATGGTTGCATTGACGTAATTAGTGTCGATGGGTAAGGCTTTGCTATTCCTATCATAAGCGTTAGTGGTGTGATAATAATTTTCTTCTATCTGTACGGTCCAAACATCGGATTCTAATTCTGGCGTGGTATCTAGCTTGTGATTTCCTTTTCCAGTGGCAAGAGCGGGTATTAACAATAAGGGTATTAGATATTTATTAACAGCTCTCATAATTGCTTTAGTGTAATTGCGCTAAGTTGCGTAGGGCTAATAGCTCTATCGTTAAGCCAATCTGGGATATATACTGGCATAAAACAGCTTCAGCTGTTTTATTGGCAATTGGCAACAGCTGAAGCTGTTGCACTCCATCATCTACTGATAACCTTGTGGATTCTTAGTTTGCCAATTCCACGTATCATTAACCATATCATCTAAGTCTTTTTCTACTTGCCAATTAAGCTCTGCTAAGGCTAGTGCAGGATTTGCAAAACATTCTGCTAGATCGCCAGCTCTACGTGGAGACATTTGATAGGGTATAGTTTTACCGGTGACACGTTGAAAAGCATCGATGATTTCTAAAACACTGTAGCCTCGACCAGCGCCTAAGTTATAGGCTTTACATTCGCCTTCTGCAAAATGCTCGCCGTTAAGTGCGGCTATGGCTTTGATGTGTCCTTGGACTAGATCAACTACATGAATATAATCTCTGATGCCGGTACCATCGCGGGTAGGGTAATCGTCGCCAAACACCGATAATTGGGTGAGCTTCCCAATAGCGACCTGGGCAACATAAGGCATTAAATTATTAGGTATGCCGTTGGGATCTTCGCCTATCATGCCGCTGTCATGGGCACCTATCGGATTAAAGTATCGTAATAAGGCAATTTTCCAAGGCTTTTCTACGTTATTAAGTTTGTCGCTAGCCGATAAGTCTCGCAAGATATCTTCAATCATTGCTTTTGAGCGCCCATAAGGATTAATGGCGCCTAAAGGAAAATGCTCAGAATATTGAGGACTAGCTGATTCACCATAAACGGTTGCTGAGGAACTGAAAACCAGTTGCTTAACGTTAGCGGCATTCATGACTTCAGTCAGTACTAAGGTTCCGTAAACATTGTTGTGATAATACAGCTGGGGTAGGGCGCAAGATTCACCAACGGCTTTTAAACCAGCAAAATGTATGACGGTATCTGGTGTTTCTTTGGCAAAAATATCGGTGAGTGCTTGCTTGTCACGAATATCAGCTTGATAAAAAGTCAGTGTCTTACCGGCAAGTTTTTGTACGCGAGCTAAAGACTCTACTTTACTATTGGCTAAGTTATCAACAACCACGACTTTAAAGCCTGCTTGTAATAATTCAAGACAAGCATGGCTGCCTATATAGCCCGCACCACCCGTTACTAATACCGTTTGATCTTTCATGAGCTTGCCCTTAGGACGCTATTTTAAGTTTTAATAAATGCACGCGTCGATTATCGGCTCGTATGACTTCAAAGCGTAGGTTATCGATGACTAGGCTTTCACCTTTAATCGGCATATGTTCGAGTTGATTGACTAAGAAGCCGCCAATAGTATCGTATTCATCTGTGGCTAATTGCGTAGAAAAATAAGTGTCAAATTCATCGATGGGCATTAAGGCTTTAATGACAAATTCATTGATGTTGCGTTGAAACACATAACCTTCATCGTCATGGTCATCATGTTCGTCTTCAATTTCACCTACAATTTCCTCTAACACATCTTCAATGGTGACTAAGCCGGCTGCTTGTCCATATTCATCAACGACGATGGCCATATGGTTACCATTGGTACGTAATTCTTGAAGCAAGACATTTAAGCGCTTACTTTCAGGAACCACACTAACGGGACGCATTAATTCTTTAACGGTCATGGTTTTATTTTGTAAAACATGCGCCAGTAAATCTTTGGCGAGCAAGACTCCGACTACTTTACTGCGATCACCGTCTATTACAGGATAACGGGAATGACAAAATTCAATCACTAAAGGGAAGATGGCCTCTATTTCTGCTTCTTGTGGCAGTACGACCATTTGTACGCGAGGAATCATAATATCCCGTACGCGCATTTGTGATACTTGTAATACGCCTTCAATCATAGATAAGGCATCAGTATCTAGCAGTTTGTTTTCGCGAGCTTCTCGCAGAACACCAAGAAGTTCATCCAAATCATGTGGCTCCCCAGAAAACAGTTGGCTAATTTTTTCTACCCAGCGCTTTCGTGGGGCGCTAGTACTCGGAGGTTGATCGTCGCTCATGCGATATTATCCTGTTGGTAAGGGTTTGCTATCTTTAGGGTGTTTAAAATGCTTATTTCTTTACTTTCCATTAATTCGGCTTCGCCATCTTCTATATGATCATAGCCTAATAAATGTAATACGCCATGGATGATAATATGCGCCCAATGATCGGCCAAGACTTTTTGTTGCTCTATAGCTTCTTTTTCTAATACCGGCGCGCAGATGACTAAGTCACCCAATAAATCCAATTCTATACCTTCGGGTAGATCGACCGGAAAGCTTAATATATTTGTAGGACCTGATTTATGGCGATATTGCTGATTGAGTTCTGCACTTTCTTGTTCATCGACTATACGGACTACGATTTCAGTGTCAGAGGGATGATTTTGCAATGCAGCATCAACCCAGCCTTGTATTTGTTGTTCATCAGGCAGATTGCTGGCCTGATGAACAGTTTGAATCTCAATAAAATTCATGGTTTATTTAGACGTTACTCTTAGTTTTATAAGGCCTAGTGACATTATGGACATAAATCAATAATCAATTATCTATACTAATCTTAGCAACACTCGCTTCGACCATACGACCACGTAAGGAATTGGGTAGTGATTCATTAATATAGACATCAACAAATTGACCAGCTAAACGTGGATGGCCAATAAAGTTTACGACGCGGTTATTTTCTGTTCTGCCTTGCATTTGCAAGGGATTCTTCTTAGATTGACCTTCAACCAAAACCGTTTGTACTGTGTCTATCATGCTTTCTGAAATAGCGGTTGCCATTTCATTAATGCGCTGTTGAAAACGTTCTAAGCGCAGTTTTTTAACCTCAGCAGGAACATTGTCTGGTAAATCAGCGGCAGGTGTACCAGGTCTTGCACTATAAACAAAGCTAAACGATAAATCGAAACCGATTTCTGTGGCAAAGGCTAAAGTTTCTTCAAATTCTTCGTCGGTTTCACCCGGAAAGCCAATGATGAAGTCTGATGATAAACAAATATTGGGGCGTACTAAACGTAACTTACGAATAATCTCTCGGTAATCCTCGCGGGTATGTCCGCGCTTCATCATTTTTAAAATATGATCGCTACCGCTTTGTACAGGTAAATGTAAATGATCAACTAACTGTGGAATTTCAGCAAAGGCTTCAATTAAACTATCAGTAAATTCCATAGGATGAGAGGTGGTAAAACGTAATCTATCAATGCCTTCAATCGCTGCTACATAATGTAGTAATAAAGAGAAATCAGCAATATCGCCGTCATCCATTAAGCCGCGATAGGCATTAACGTTTTGCCCTAATAAATTGATTTCACGTACACCTTGCTTCGCTAAGATAGTGATTTCAGCAACCACATCATTAAGCGGCCGGCTAATTTCTTCACCGCGCGTATAAGGCACTACGCAAAAAGTACAATATTTGCTACAGCCTTCCATGATAGAAACAAAGGCTTTAGGGCCTTCAGCGCGAGGCTCAGGCAAAGAGTCAAACTTTTCGATTTCAGGGAAGGACACATCAATAACAGGTTTATGTTGATTGCGAACCTGATCTAATAACTGTGGTAAACGATGCAAGGTTTGCGGGCCAAAGACCATGTCCACAAACGGTGCGCGCTTTTGTATAGCAACGCCCTCTTGACTAGCCACGCAACCACCGACTCCGATAATAACATCAGGACGTTTGTCTTTGATTTTTCGCCATTTTCCAAGTGCAGAGAATACTTTTTCTTGGGCTTTTTCGCGTATGGAACAGGTGTTAAGTAGTAAAACATCCGCTAATTTTGGGTCATCGATCAATTCAAAACCATGCGAGGCTTGAAGTACATCACGCATTTTGTCAGAGTCGTATTCATTCATCTGACAGCCATTGGTTTGAATATAAAGTTTTTGTGCCATAACTTATCTGGGGTACTCTTTATTAAGTAACTAGTTGATTAAGTTGACTGAAGGCTATGCAGACATGCTGTGAAGCACAACAGAGAAGTCTTAAATAACAGTGTCACTTAATTTATGGTCACCATTATAACCTGAACATTGAATAAACCAGCAATATGTCTATGTTTTAGCAAGGCATCTCTAATAGCAATAGTTGGAAAGGTTTGATAATTAATCAAACTAGAAATAATATAATATTTGATATGACGCTGTAACGTTGTTTTGTTCTCGTTTGCTGCGCTGAGCACCGCAGGTTTTGTTGGGATTAGCCCGAAGGGGCGCGGCATGGATGCCGCGCGTCGGTAGGAGGGCAGGAAGCAGCGGCAATCGAGCCGCCTTTTCTTTGGATACTTTCTTTTGGCGGAGCAAAAGAAAGTATCTCGCCTTCGGGTGCGAATACCCGATTAACACATCGTCGCGATAGCGACCTCATAATGTATTTTGTTAAACCCATGAATGGCTGCATAACATCAGTTAAGATTAAAAGGTGTATTTTTAAAAAATCAAACCACAATACCTTTATAATGCAGAGCTTAGCCACTTTTTTAATCACTCTACTACTTTAACTGCTATGAATCTGTTCTCCCCCACAGTTCATTCTAGTGTGTAGGCCTAAGAAAGTTCATATCGTAATAATAAAGTAACTGCTAGCGATGAAAATGAATCAACAGATAACCATCAGAAGTATTAAAAAATCAACTCAGAAAAGTCAGCTTTTATTAACAGGACTTGTTGTTTTTATGTTTAGCCAACTGATTGCTTGTTCAGGCCCCAGCATACAAAAACTTGAAGGGGCTGCTCAAGGTACGACTTATCATATTAGTTATTGGTCAAAAACACCGATAGATAACACAGCAGTTGCCAGTGCTGTTAAAAATGAACTAGATGTCATAGATAAAGAACTCTCTAATTACCGTCCTGATTCCGTTATTGAAGTATTTAATAGCACCGAAAATACCGATA
>CAMDOP010000097.1 GCA_945903675.1 Crenothrix polyspora | reverse complement strand
GCGATCTAGGGTTAAATAATTAAGCCCTACATTAATCAAAAACTCTAAGCGAGCCAGAATCTCTTTGATAATCTTAACTGAAATTTCACCGCGCTGACCTGGCAAACTCAATTGTTGAAAAAAACTCAATGACTTACGAATCGGTAACTGAGTTAATTGATGGATAGCTAATTCGTCTATAAAGACATTACGAGCTGCAGCATTGAGTCGCGCACCGTCACAGGTATTACAGGGTTTATGAGATTGATATTTAGCGAGTTCTTCACGTACTGAAGTAGAGTCGGTTTCATGATAACGCCGTTCCATATTGGCAATAATGCCTTCAAAACGATGGCGCTTCTTTTTCACCAACCCAGTGCCGGTCATGAATTTAAAATCGATTGCTGCATGACCACTACCATACAGCACCGCATCTTGAGCTGCTTTAGTTAACTCTGAAAACGGCAGTTCTGGATCAAAACCATAATGCTCAGCCAATGAACATATAATTTGATAATAGTAAGCATTGCGCCTATCCCAACCGCGAACTGCACCAGCGGCTAAACTAATATCTGGATTATGAACTACCAATTCTGCATCAAAATGCTGTCTGACACCTAAGCCGTCACAAGTAGCACAAGCACCTTTAGGATTATTAAAGGAAAAGATACGTGGCTCTAATTCACTTAAGCTATAACCGCAATGCGCACAAGCAAAGCGCTCAGAAAACAATAGTTCCGTGGCATCATCTAAGCAAGCAGCAATAGCAATGCCGTCGGCAAGACGTAGCGCAGTTTCAAATGATTCAGACAAACGTAGAGCTATGTCGCTACGAATTTTAATTCGATCAACGACCACTTCAATACTATGTTTCTTTTTTAAATCTAAAGCGGGCGCCTCATCTAAGTCATAAACTTTGCCATCAATACGAGCACGAATAAAACCTTGCGCACGTAAATCATCAATGAGTTGACTATGCTCACCTTTACGATCAATCACCACAGGGGCCAATAACATCCAGCGTTGATCTTGAGGCTGTGCAAGTAAATGGTCGACCATTTGACTCACAGTTTGAGCTGCCAAGGAGGTTTTATGCTCTGGGCATTGAGGCGTGCCAGCACGCGCATAGAGTAATCTTAGATAATCATAAATTTCGGTAATCGTACCTACCGTTGAACGAGGATTATGTGAAGTGGATTTTTGTTCTATAGAAATAGCAGGCGATAGACCTTCAATATGATCAACATCTGGTTTTTCCATAATGGATAAAAACTGACGTGCATAAGCAGAAAGAGATTCTACATAACGGCGTTGACCTTCAGCATAAATGGTATCAAACGCCAATGATGATTTTCCAGAACCTGATAGACCGGTAATAACAATGAGTTTGTCTCTTGGAAGATCAATATCAATATTTTTTAGGTTATGCGTTCTAGCACCACGGATGCTAATCGTATCCATTAAATAATTCCGGCCATTAGGTTGATTTTAATAATTTAGATCTAAAGATTAATAGGCTGCCAAATTACAGCAGGACAAAGCGGTCGCGTAGGTCGGGTGACGTCTTTATCGTCGCCCGACAATGGCATTCAATAGTCGTCATTGTCGGGCACGAAAAGCATGTGCCCGACCTACAACTGTCAAGCCTTAAGTACTCTTAATGTTTCGCCCTGAGCCTTTCATCTGCGCTGAAACTGTCCCGCTTTAAGTTGGTAGCCGAATTTAATTCTCAAAACACTTAGAAATCTTAGCTTTGTAGTTATATTTTAACCAACACTTCACCACGACCCATTTCTGACATATCACCCGCATAACGTTGAACGCGATTAAATGACTGTTCTACATCAGAAAAACTAGAATTAAGCGACTTAAATGATGCAAATAAAATAGGTAAAAACGCTAAAGTATGTGCGCCGCAATCATTAAAACTGGCCGATAATTGCGGTTGATTCCACAACAACAAAGTACCTCTACGCATCGCATAACCTAAATAACGGCCTGTTTGTCCCATTACAGCAATAGTGCCTGCAGTCATACGTGAGCCGCAATAATCGCCAGCATTGCCTTCGATTAAAATATTACCACGTCGCATGTGATCACCCGCGCGCTGACCCACATTGCCTTTAACCAAAATAGTACCGCCTTTCATACCCATTTTATTACCAGGTAAGGCCGCACCTAAAAAGTCACCCACATTACCAGAGACTTCTAAATAACCTTTTTTCATTTCACAGCCCGCATAAAGACCTGCATTACCAGATACTTTAATGTCACCCGCTTTCATACCCATGGCTAAATAGGCACCGGCGTTGCCTTCTATAGTTATACTGCCGCCATCCAAGTCTTTACCGATAAAATCGAGTTTGTCATGACTGTTTTTAATGATTAGTTCTTGGCTATCTGAGCCCTCAAGCGTAAATAGTTCATCGACGCGTAGCTTACGTTTACCACTTTGCAAGGTTAATGCCGCGATATCTTCTATTGTTAAAGTTTTCAATAACTGACAGGTAAGAGGCGACATATCAATACGTTGTTCAGGACTATTTTTCAGGGTTAATGTTAAAGCCTTCATGCCATAATCTCCTGCAAATGAAAGTGGAAAGGCCCTAATTTACCGCCATAATTACCTGCACTAATGCGTTTAATGCCCTGTTGAGCACCTAAATCACAAACCGCCTGAATGCCTACGCGCATAGCTTTATCAATATCTTCTTTAGTTAAACCATCAATAACAATTTCCATCACCGATTCAATTTCTGGTGATAAATCAGTCCGCGTAGCGCCTTTTAGAGTAGGACAAAAAGCATCGTTAGTTGATGCGCCTAACGTTTTATATTTGGATCCGACCTTAGAGCCTGAGCGAACAACGCCACCAGGAAAAGGCATGATGACATTGGGTATTTTGCGCATTTCTTCAATAGCCGCTTCACAAGCTGCTAAGGCTTGCGGTTGTGATTCAGCTAATACTAAAAAGTTACCGCCACCAATAGCATCGACTTGGCCGGTCGTAGCTTCTGCTAAAAATTCACCGTCCATGACAGGAATACGCCAATAACGTTTACCCGAGATGACTTTAGAAATTTGAAACCCATCACCAAAATAACGTAAGTTTTTACCCAATGGAATTCTAATACCACCATCAATGCCGGCAAACAAGGCAGCTGTGGGCGACGTTAATACGCACTGCCCTGCCCTCGTTTCCAATTGTTTAGCCAAACCCTTACCACCCATAGCAAAAAACATCACCGCTACGCCAGGACGACCATCAGGTGTTTCTGAAGGATCTAATACACGTTCAATTGCGCCTTCACAACCACAAGCAATCACTGAGGTTGCAAAGCCGGTCATGGCTTGGGCTGAAATCATCGCCCATTTTTCGTTTTGCGCAGTAATAATAGCGCGGGTTGCTTTCATAGGAAACGCTTCAGCGAAGGTTGCGTCTATGGTTACACCGTTAATAATCATATTGTTATGCTCATTGTTAATATGTATTTTTGTTTGTAAGTAGAAATACTTTTTCAGAAAAACTAATCATGTCTTCTATATAAAAAAACCATTCACGGTTCAATTTAGACATAAATAGCTTCTTGTTCAATAAAGGGACGTAATTGCGGACGCAATGCTTTATCCGTGACTAAATCAACGGAGCAATTTAAGCAATCTTCTAAATAAAATTGCACGCCGAAATAACGTTTAGAAGTTGCATACCCGTCAAACGTGACCAGAATATCGACATCACTAGTTTCAGAAGCCTCATTACGTGCATTCAAAGCAAATAAAGCCAACTTATATACGCCGAACTGCTGCATGAGTATAGGCTTTATATCCCTTAATAGAGTTATTGCGGCTATGCGTTTCATAAATAGTTATCTGTTAAGAATTATTGTTTATAAAGTAAGTGGTATTCAAAATAATTATGCTCATGGAAGCCTGTCAATGTCATTATGATTGCCGACACAACGCAATTTAGCTACACATCCAACTATTTCAAAGGATATTTTATAATTGCCATTAATATGAATAGTATAAATATCAGGGCGACGATAACCTTTTAGTTTTTCAAATTTCAGTCCAGCAGGAAATGGCTGTTTGAATAAATCGTTTAATTTTTCAGGAATAACCACTTTTATTTCAGATGGAAGCTTTTTATATTGCCTTTCAAACCTTGGTGAAAGTGAAAGTTGCTTTATTACTAGTCCACCTACTCCCGTTATAGTCATGAACTAAGATGCTTCATCAACTTATCTACAGTTTCAAAAGATTCTGAATAAGGCGACTTATCCGCATCAACGTCATGCTCCATAATATAAATAACAGCCAAGCCATAATTATCAAATGATTTTTTTAGCAACCATCGGCTTATAGACATCATCATTTTATTTAATGGATTAATGAGTCTATCATTTTCAATTAAATCGCCCATTTTTCTATAAGCAGTTTTTATTGTTTCTTGGCAAACTCTTAAAAAATCCGTAAGAACATCATCGGCATCAATAATTACCGCGGCATCATTTTTCCTTACGGATATTACTAACTGCTTTGATTCGAAATAAAGCGCTAAAGACTGCATAACAACAGAACCCAACGAAGCCGTTGAGTCCATAAGATGCACTGAAACAGCCATGTTTAACGTCTCAGTTTCAGACCCGATTAGGCTAATATATTGCTGTGTTGTGACACTCATCTGACAGTCCATAATGTTAAATAAAGATCAACTGCTCAACGGATGCACCGTTATACTACCGCGACCATCTTCGATAATCTCATCATCACTGATCTTAAAGTTACCTAACTTCATAGTCAGATAGCGATCGAAATAATCGTTTAAGCCTTTCTCTACCGAAGGATCAAAGTCTGGTTTAACAACGTGGGTCGTGCCCCATTTAGTTGAAACGACTTTACCATTAACCACTACTAATTGACCGTCTTTGAAAACGTAATCAGGTTTTTCAAACATTTTTTGTCGATCAGCGTTATCGGTATAAATAGTTATGTCGGCAAAGTTACCAGCACTTAAACCACCACGATCTTTTAAGCCGATTAATTTTGCTGCACCGGCACGGGTCATAATGGCGATTTCTTGCAGTGTATATTCACGATCTATAGACGCTAAGGTAGTCATCTTTTGAGCTTCAGGATGAATAGTCGACAACATATCATTACGGAAGCTGCGATCCATTAATAAGCGAATTAAATGCGGATAACTAGTAAACGGGGCGCCATTAGGATGATCGGTCGTTAAAAAGATACGCCAAGGATCATTAACCAATAAAAAGGTTTCTAAACCGATGGCCCATTGCAAGGCATTAACAAAGTTTTGATCTTTATATTTAAAGGGGACTACACCGCAACCGGCATCACATTCAATATCCATCACCACCCATTTATTGGGACTGGCAAATTTATGATTAGCATGTTGACGCATATTATCGCCTGATGCTGTAACAGTTTGACCAAACAAAATTTGGCCGACATCAACGGTAATATTTTTATTGCTGTTAATCGCTTCAGCGATTTGAGCGGCACCTGATGAAAACTTAAAATCACCTTCAGTACCATAGCTATGAAATTGAATATGCGTTAAATGCATAGGCAAGCCACCGATACCTTGAATGGTATCCAAGGTCGTTTGTACATTTCCTGGTACACCTAAATTACAACCGTGTACATGTAAAGGATGCGGCACACCCAATTCTTTAACCGCTGTTGCTAACACCCTTAAAATATCACGCGGAGTTACACCGTAATGCGCATTTTGCTCATCTAGGTCCAATTTGCGTTGATTAAATTTAAAGGCATTAATGCCGCCGGGATTAACCACTTTAACGCCTATAGCTTTAGCGGTATGCATGGTCCAAGCCACATAATCGTTAATGGCTTTTTGATCTTTTTTTGCCGTCAATAAGCGCAGTAAATAATCATCACTGCCCAACATGACGTATCCGCCTTTATCCAATATAGGAATATCACCCATTTCCATATGGGCTTGGCGTGCATTAATAGGCAACAAGGCGGGTTCAAAGCCTGCGGTATAACCCATTTCTGCGTAACGGTAACCTGTTACAAACGTACTCGGCATAGCATGACCACAACCTGAGCGGGTAATATCACTGCGAGGCACAGGATCTTGACGATGATCTTCAGGCAATAAGGTACGTGCAATATTACCTTTACCACCACCAATATGCGTGTGCATGTCAATAGCACCTGACATCACTACCTTACCTTTTAGATCGTATTCTTTATCGACTTTGAATTCGCCCTGTGGCTTATCAATAATACGGCCATTTTCAATATAAATATCTTGCTTCTGTCCATCGATGCCACTGGCTGGATCGTAAACGGTACCACCGGTTAATCTAATTAACATGTTCTTTCCTACAAAGCTTGTTCAATGGCATTCAGTACCTCAGCGGTACTGGGCAAACCGGAATCTCTTAATTTTTTCAAACGGATAGCAACCACGTTATCCATGCGATAAGCATGACCGACATGATCTATCCCTGGTGTACCGACAGGAATAAATACCTCGGGTTCTTTAGTAAAGACCATGCCTGAGCGCGCTACTACAATAGTCGGTAAGGTGGTTTCTGGTGGCACCGATTTACTATTAAAGGCTTGCACCCAAACCAAGGCATCGGCCTCACCGTTTGCCAATAATAAGTTGGTGTCATTTAAGAAAGGATCATATTCGGGATAGCCTGCACTAAAGCGCGTTCTGGCAGGATAGCCAGTGGTCCAGCCACAAACCTGATTAGCCGTTTGATCGCCTTCTTTACCCGCCAAAGGCAAACCTGAACAACGAGTATTTTGGTTGTTGAGATCTTTAATCATTTCTGACAACTGTTGCACAGTCAGTTCAGCTTGAGCGTAAGCTAAGGCACCAGCAGCCCAAGTGACCACACTATATTTGGCAGCTTTAAATTTATCCGCTAAGACTTGTAAATCTGCAACAGCGATACCACAAACAGTTTGTGCAGTGATCAGTTGACCTTTAACCAACGCTCTTAATACCGCAATGACTTCAGGCAAATCTTCAGTAGCACAAGGTAAAACTTGCGCCTGTTTACCCGAAGGTGAAGTAGAGGCAGATCCCGTTGGTGATTTTCCTAAATAAACGATGTCACGAGCACCCGTGTTATCAAGAAACATCGCTTCTTGATTCCATAAATAACGTTCAAAAAAGCGTGGTGCGAAGGCTTCTAAATCGGTACCGACAACGAGAAACACATCACAACGATTTTTAACTTCTGCCAGTGTGGTATTCATCCAGCCAGAATCTTGTAATGCCAAAAAGTTATTACGTGCGCCAGTAAAATTCATGTTATCGACAACTGCACCTGCGCGATCTGCCAAAGCCAGCAAACCTCTCATACCATTAACATCAGTGGCACAACCACCAATGACAGGTAAACGCGTATCTTTTAATAAAGCGGCAGCAGCCGTTATCGCAACATCCAAACTGACTTCCTGTCCATTCACTCTGGGGCTAGTATCGGTTATTGCTTGTTCAAAAGCTGGCGTATTAACCGCACAACCATTTTCAATGACTTTTAGCGACACACCATCAACCCTAATGGTTAAATCATCTGTGCCTATACCGCAAAATGGACTCGGTACTTCAGTTATTTCAATCATTCAGCTGTCCTATGATTAGCATTAATTCGTACGCAGAGTAGGGTGATACCCGGCGACAATGTTCGGATATTCTAACCTTAAAACTAGGTACTGTCTCAATAAACGCCTGTATTAAACAATACAAAATAGGAATGGATTATCTGATGTACTTTATAAGTAAATAAAGTAGTGACTAAGCGCTTAACGCAAACGTTAAATATTGCTATTTATTGTGATGCAAATTGATGGGTTGTCATTATTAGCAGGCAGCAAAAAGACAAGAATCGCACTTCAAAGTTGAATTTTGCGAAACTACTAACACGTCGAGGTTCTTTTAAAATAACAGCTATAAATCCCAGCGACCGCTTACACGATATGTAAGCTATAGGTATTCATACGGATAGTAATTAATATTATTTTCTATAATCTGAACATTCTATAAATCACTTATATGGAGAATGACTCATGTCTGAACATTACCTTGCTATGACTATTACTCAAGAACAGGTTGATAAGGTACTTGCAACTATAAAAACCATTGATGCCAGCTTGCCCTCGCTAATTGAACTCACAGCTAATCAGCGTAAAAGCATGCCACATTATAGCGACAAAGAATTGGGCTTTATTCAAAAGACTTTGCAAATAGCTGAGCAACATCCAGAAATATATCCCGCTAATTTTAATTTAGATGTTATGCGCAGAGATATAGATACCCTGCAAAAATTTGACGCCATCTTATATGCTTTAGTGGTGCTCAGTGGCAAGCTACAAGATTCACGTTTTGCCGCCGCAAGCCAAAGCATTACACACGCGCGTACAGTATATCAATTTGTAAAAACTCATAACCAACTCACCGGTGGTCTTGAAGATGCATTGGCTGATTTATCTAAGCAATATGCGCATAGTAAGCCCGCGAAAGTGCCAATATAAATACCGAGACCAGTAACGTAGTTCTTCTGCTGGGCTCAGTTAGCTAAATAGTTGACTAAAAAGAACGCTAAATTGCTTCTTGAGCACAGGAAGAGTATTCAGGAGGCCGCGTTGATTAAAAACTTCCTTTCAGCAGATCAATTAATAAAGAGTTCCGATGTTAATGAGCCCCTCAATGGGGCTCATTAACATCCTATAACTCGATTGAAGGCTAGGCAACATGTAAAATAGTAGTCGCGACATACAATACACCCTCGAATCGCTACTGCAAACCGCCAAATACATGGAATATTAAAAACATTCGAACAATATTAGGAAGAAGTTGGTTTAGGATGACGCAATTGATCCTATTAACGGTTCAAATGCGTTTTTCAGCATCTTGATAGACTTTTTCTTTGTCTCTTTTACCAGCAGCAATGACCGTAACTGATACAATATCATCATCTACCCGATAAACTATTCTATACCCTAGTTGCCGGAGCTTTATTTTGTAGCAATCTTTCATTCCAGAAAGAGCTGATGACTTTAATCTAGGCTGTTCTAAGCGTTCAGCCAGTTTCTTTTTAAACTGAGATTTTATACTACCGTCCAGCTTATTCCATTCAATTAAAGCAAGTTCGTGAAACCTTAATTTAAAGGTCATCTAAACTTAACTCAACAAAGGGTCCCTTTGCACGTTCAAGGATAAGTCTTGTATCTTCTAAATCTTCAAGTTTTGCTAAAAGTTTTTCATAATATGCAGCAGGTAATAGGTAGGATTCAGGCCGGTTGTGATTGAGAATTGCAATAGGACACTCATCTGATTGTTTAATGATGGAAGCATAATTACGCTTTAATTCGGTAACGCTAACAGTTGTATTGGCAAATACAGTATCCATAATAACTCCAATTTGATGCTTATTAGGATATCAAATATAACATCTTTTTAATAAGTACCTAATATTTATTTTAAATTAAAAAAGCATTAAATAGTGGTCTGCGCCCTATTGTTCTTCGCAAAAAAAACCTCACAAGGAAAATCCAAGTGAGGTTCAGCTTTATAGTTTCGTTTGCTTTAGATAGTCGCTACCGCAGCGAATCTACCCTATGATATTAATATTCTGTACATGTCGGGCACGATAAAGCTGGGCCCGACCTACTCAACTTTCATTATTTGGCTTTGTTTCGGTGTCAGTGCTTTGCTTTTGTTTTGCTTCATGAATAATTTGCTAGCCTTAAATAGTCGTTCTCGCCTTAGTTATTGAGCAATTGGTTTAAAGTAACTTCTGACAAAGCTATTGCTAAAGCCATAAAAGATAAAGGCGTACCGACTTTCGCTAAATTTAAAGCAATATTTTTAGTGGCTAGACTGACACCTTGCTCAATTCCTTGCTTCAAACCTTTTTCTTCAGCCGAAGATATCTTGATTTCTACATCAGCAAAAGATTGCATGCGTGTTTCATAAACTATACGTTCTTCTTCATCAAACGTAACATCAGTTACTAGGCCTTAGTTAACCTGCTTAAATATAGCTCGGCATAGTGAGTATTAGTTTTTTTATCTAGTGCTGTTAATATCAGATGGGCTAGATCATAAGCGCCTAAAATATCGTGAGCAAGTACAGCATATCGAGTAAGTTTTAATGCAGATATCTCCTCAAGTATCATCCAGTCTTTGACGTAAATTGCATCTGACCATAGCGCTTGTTTGAAACCTTGATTGATATTTGCATTACATATTAGGGGTTTAAATGCACGACAACCGAAACCAAGAAAGGTGCAAAATTGAAAGCCATGAGCTCTAAGAAAGATATCTACATCTGCAAACATGGGTTGACCTTTATAGAGCTCAACAAACTCAACCTCGGTCTGAATAACCAAGGCATCAGCCAGTATGTTCTTAGCATTTTCGAAGATGCTTAGCTCGCTACCTTGGACATCAATTTTTATAAAATCAACCTCACCAATTTCGTTAATTTCATCGATGCGTTTAGTTTCTACCTTATGTTGTGCAACTGGTGTAGTGAGCTCTGCTAGATTT
>CAMDOP010000096.1 GCA_945903675.1 Crenothrix polyspora | reverse complement strand
GGGAGTTACCCGTTTTAGTACAAAGATTATGCGGCATTTGCCCAGTGAGTCATCATTTAGCTGCAGCCAAAGCCATTGATCAATTAGTCGGCGTAGATCCTGAAAATCTACCCATTTCAGCGGATAAGCTAAGGCGCTTATTGCACTTCGGACAAGTACTGCAATCTCACGCCCTGCATTTCTTTCATTTATCCAGCCCAGACTTATTGTTTGGTTTTGAAAGTGACATCAGTCAACGTTCGATTATGGCCGTGTTGGCCGCTTATCCTGATTTAGCCGTACAAGGCGTTAAGTTACGTAAATACGGCCAAGAAGTGATACGCATGGTCTCAGGAAAACGTATTCATGGTACTGGCGCCATAGCCGGTGGTATGAATAAATCATTATCTAAAGCCGAACGTGACTATTTACTGGAAGACATTGATCAAATAATCACTTGGGCAGCTGCGTCTGTTACGCTCATTAAAACAGTACATGAATCGAATCTGCCTTATTTTGATGACTTTGCCACCATAGCTACTAATTATATGGGGTTAACTCGGCCAGATGGAGCGTTAGAGCTTTATCATGGAGGCTTACGCGCCAAGAATGCGCAAGGTGAGACCATCATGGATCATGTTGATTATTGTCAGTATAACGATTATATCCACGAAGAAGTTCGCTCATGGACTTACATGAAGTTCCCTTATCTATTATCTCTAGGTCAAGAAGATGGCTGGTATCGAGTCGGGCCTTTAGCCAGAATCAATAACTGTGATGTCATTAATACGCCACAAGCAGAAGCTGCGCGCATCACCTTTAAAGCACACAGCTCAGGCGCAATGGTCCATAGCACCCTAGCCTTTCATTGGGCACGTTTGATTGAGCTATTACATTGCGCTGAAGCCATTAAAGAACTGCTACATGATCCCGATATTATGGGCTCAAATTTAGTAGCCAAAGGCGAAAAACGTTATGAAGGCGTGGGGGTTATCGAAGCGCCACGCGGCACCTTATTTCATCATTATCAGGTTGATGAAAATGACATCGTCACCAAAGCCAATTTAATCGTTTCTACCACCAGTAATAATAGAGCTATGAATGAATCGGTACGCCAAGTAGCGGCCGAATATTTATCGGGCCGAGAATTAACCGAGCCCTTATTGAATAATCTGGAAGTCGCCATCCGCGCTTATGACCCTTGTTTATCTTGCGCGACTCATGCCATGGGCAAAATGCCCTTGCAGTTAGAGTTAATGGATGTCAATGGTCAATTAATTGATAAGTTGGTTAAACATAGCACTGGTCAAATTGAACGATTGACATGATTAAACCGATATTAATCTTCGGTTACGGCAATCTTAGTCGCGGTGATGATGCTCTAGGGCCATTATTATTGGAGCATATTGAAAGCCACTGTGATTTAACAGCAATAGAACTATTAACTGACTTCCAGTTACAAATAGAACATGCACTGGATTTAGAGCATCGTTCATTAATCCTATTTGTCGATGCCTCTGTTGCCTGCATTAACACCTTTGATTTTTCACAACTGTCTGCTGCTAAAGATAAAAGCTATACCACTCATGCCATGAGTCCTGCGGCAGTTTTAGCGGTGTATGTTTCCATAAAAAAACAAACACCGCCCCCTTGCTTTTTATTGTGCATTAAAGCTGAAAGCATGGAATTAGGCGAAGGATTAAGCAGTGCCGCTGAAAATAATCTGCAACAAGCCTGTTTATTTATAAAACAATTATTGCAACAACCGACTCTTAATCACTGGCTAGAACAAACAAGCTATTAATCACTGATCTAAAGCAGTGACGTCGTTTTATTCTCGTATGCCGCGCCGAGCACCGCAGGTTTTGTTGGGATTAGCCCGAAGGGGCACGGCATGGATGCCGCGCGTCGGTAGGAGGGTAGGACGCCCTCTCTACCGCCCCCCGACAAAACCGAGTCGCGCAGGAAGCAGCGGCAATCGAGCCGCCTTTTCTTTGGATACTTTCTTTTGGCGGAGCAAAAGAAAGTGTCTCGCCTTCGGGTGCGAGAACCCGATCAAAAAGCGTCGCATTAGCGACACAGAACAAAATACAAACTATCTGCGTAACCTCAGTTAACCAAATCCACCTGTAATGGCCAATCTCTATAATTAAAAACCTGCCCTTGTTCTCTAACCGTTGCACAAGCGCTAGGTGATATTTCTGCGATGACCCATTGCACCTCATTAAAGATACCTGCCGATAAAATACCATTATCAGGAAAACCTCTATCCACTGGCGTATAAATAGCGGCCGCGCCCACATTAACATCCACTGCTTCTGACCACGGCGCATTACCCACTAACGAAGCCTGAACAACATAACATTGATTTTCTAAGGCTCTGGCTTGACAACCAATTTTAACTCGATTAAAACCTGCGACAGTATCCGTACAACTAGGCACTAAAATTAATATACAACCCGCTTCGACTTGTTGTCTGGCTAATAAGGGAAACTCGCTGTCATAACAAATATTAATGGCAATTTTTCCATATTCCGTATCAAAACATTTCAGTTCTTTACCGCCTTTAATTAACCAGCGTTCGTTTTCAAAACGCGTCATCATGAGCTTATCCTGATAATCGACCGACCCATCTGCCATAAATAAATAAGCGCGGTTATGATAAACCTCCCCTTCAATAAGCACCGGAAAGGTTCCTGCTTGAATAATACAACCGTGCTGTTGCGCTAAGCGGGTAAACAGCGCCATAAAATCATCATGTAATGATTGCATAGCGACTAACTGTTTACTTAAACAGGAATAAATCTCCTGAGCGAATAATGAGGCCAACTCCATACTAAAGTACTCTGGAAACACTAAAATTTTAGCCTCTTGTGCGCTAGCCTCTTCCACCCAACGTTCTATTTTTTGCTGATAAGCTGACCAATCGGCCAAAAAACTAACATCGTATTGAGCTGTTGCAATTTTAACGTTCATCATAGCCAAAAGTCATAGGTCTGTGTCCAATTTTAAAAAGTTTCAGGGAATATTTCTAATACGACTCATAGACTAATGAAGCTAAATTCAATAACTTACCCCTTATTAAATTTTCATTCCAAGATACCAATATTCTTGAGCTATTTTTTAGAAAATAGCGAAAGTTTACTTAGACCTAATGATATTTACAATCATAACTGACGGCTAGCAACTTAAGGCCGGACAGTTTGAGGACAATTATTCTAACGCAAGGGGGCTAATTCCTTGATTCCGTTTTACTTCATCGAGGGATTATATAACTAAGAAATCGGGCACCTATTTTAGTACCCAACTATTCAGCTTTTCCGCTATCGGTATTAGGCATAAAAGTATTACTGGTCATGATGATTCCTTAGGGTTTAGTTTTGGTTGCTGAGTGCTAAGCAAGATTGGCAAAGGTTCGACACCTCTTGCGTAGCACTTAGCAAAACCTACGGGAGTATTCGGCAATACTGGCTTAGCGCTCAGCAAGGTCTAAGTAGCTTCCTCCGTCATTGAAGAGCACTAAGCAAGATTGCAGTAGGACTACCGTAGATTAAAAAAAGACTTAACAAGCTTCCATAAACACTCAGCTAGATCAGAGTAATTATCAGCAAGATCAACAGAATGCTCTGCAAGATGTGG
Source organism: Crenothrix polyspora (assembly GCA_945903675.1). Taxonomy (GTDB): domain Bacteria; phylum Pseudomonadota; class Gammaproteobacteria; order Methylococcales; family Methylomonadaceae; genus Methylobacter_C. The sequence goes on along the minus strand of CAMDOP010000096.1, from coordinate 6,990 downwards.
CTAGCGCTCAATCATGTTTACAGAGCACTGCTCCAGTTTTGCGTAATGCTCTATTATTAAAAAATAAGGCTATAGCTACATTAAAAGTTGGTAACACTCCGTTTATTTACTCATCAGGGTCTATATAGGTATTACTACTAATTGTAGGAGTGATTGTATTCCACTATTCTGTAAGCCATCTTAAGTGGGTAAGCACTTTTAGTTTATGTATTTGTAGTCATATTGATAATGATTGGTTAAGTCGCTGTAAACTAGTGGTTTTATAAGCCTTTAAAGGAATAGCCATTAGGCTATATCAGAATATGAAGACAAAAACTATTAAGCGCTTTGCACGTATTATTAGCTTGGTGTTGTTGGCAGGAACATTGTCGGGCTGTATGTATTGGCTGCGAGCCTATCAAACTTATCTACAAATGGATGAATTTGATCGTTATTTTTCGGTAGTCAGTGCCGATGATTTCACCTTGCAGTTTAAAAAACCTATTTTATATAGTAAAGATTTTGTTTCTTTATCTAAGCTTTATGCTAGCGAGGATACAGTTACTGCGGAAGGTAGGCGATGGAGGTATTTGTTTCGTAAGATTGATACCAACAATAAGTTGATAGCTCCTGAAATTAGTTTTTATTCGGAGTTAAATTTTAATAAAGAAGGCTTGCTAACAGCGTGGTCTTTTTCATCATTATTTTTAAAGATTGCACCGCCTAAATTTCTTGAGGTGTCGTTACGTTCTATTGGTGGTGCTACGATTGATAAAGAGAAACAACAGCTACACGCTAATAGCGAGTTGTTAACTAAGATTTCTGATCAATTACCTAAAAAAGCGTCGGTAATCGCTCAATTAGGAGAACCATTGGATATTACCGATGAAGGTGAAATGGAAGTGTATCGATATCACTTTTTATTGAATACACACCATATAGAAAAAGGTTATGAAGATAGAGCGCTTAATGAGATCAAAATTCGTTTTGATAAAAAAACGGATGAATTAATTGGCATGAGTGGCCGGTTTGCAGGCCTTAAAGTGTCTATTGATTATAGAAATTTTCTTAATGTACAAAGTAAAGAGTTGTAGTGTGTTCACGGCTACGGATTTTAATTAAAAAAATTTAGCTTAGAGTAAGTCAACATCTATAAGTGTTTGTGAGCACAGTGCGTTTAATAAATTTCTATTTTAGAATTAATAATGGAAGGTGGTTATGATAAAAATTTTACTTGCTGATGATCATCAATTAGTCCGCACAGGCATTGAAGCGCTACTGAATGCTTGCGATGATATTGCTGTTGTAGGTGTTGCTAAATCAGGAGAAGAGGCCGTTGAAAAAGTATCGGCATTGTTAATTGATGTAGTATTGATGGACATTGATATGCCTGGCATTGGTGGCATTGAGGCTTGCCGTCAAATCTTGAAGAGCAATGCGGCGGCTAAAATTATTGTTGTCTCTGTCAATAATAATAACTATATTCCACCGGAATTATTTAAATTGGGTGTATCAGGTTTTATTTCAAAAGATTCGCCTGTTGAGGAAATGATTAATGCTATTCGTAAAGTGGTGGCTGGAGATCAATATCTAAGTTTTGAAGCAGTTTATAACCTTGCTTCACGTTGCTTACCCGAATATTATGAGTCACCTTTTTTAAAGCTTTCTCGCAGAGAAACTGAAGTAGTCACTTTAATTCTGCAGGGTAAATCTATTAAAGAAATGTCTGACATGTTGATATTGAGCGATAAGACTGTCAACACCTATCGTTATAGGCTTTACGATAAGCTGAAAATAAAAAATGATGTTGAGTTAACGCGATTGGCTTATAAAGTAGGGTATTTTGAAACAGCCTTAATTTAGTGAATAGGTTCGTTGTATCTTCTTAAAGCTGTTAAAATCTGGTTACTTTCAAATTTATCCTATAAGTACAATGACTACAAGACCCACTAAAGATTTAGAGACATTTGTTAATCCACAGCCCAATCGTGATTACACCATACGCATTGATATTCCAGAGTTTACTTGTTTATGTCCAAAAACTGGGCAACCTGACTTTGCGACGATTCAAATTGAATACGTACCTGGTGCCTTGTGTGTGGAATTAAAGGCACTTAAGCTTTATATGTGGGCATTTCGTGATCAAGGTGCTTTTCATGAAGCGGTGACTAATGAAATTCTTAATGATATCGTTGCGGCAATTTCTCCCAAATTTATGCGTATACGCGCTGAGTTTAATGTCCGTGGTGGCATTTACACAACAGTTATTGTTGAACATAAAGATAAGCAATGGCAGGCTCCAGAGTTAGTTAATCTGCCTTAATTCTATTCTTTTCTGACTCTACACAAAGCGCTTACGGTTTTTTTAATTAATGTGGTTTGGTTTGCATTTTTTCGCCATTCAACTTACCAAACACATTAATTCTCTTTGATTGTGAGCGCTTAGCAAAAGATCTGTTCGACTATTTCATTGATTACTCATGACTCTTAAAGACGCTTTAACGACATTACCACAATACATTTTACCGCATCATGCTTTATCTAAAATGATGAGCACGTTAACCCATTGTGAAAATAAGCCATGGAAAAATCTGTTTATCAAACAGATTATCAGGCATTACGGGGTTAATATGGCTGAGGCTAAACAACCCGACATTAATGTCTATAAAAGTTTTAATGATTTTTTTACTCGTGAATTAAATCCTAATGCTAGGCAGTTAACGACAGAAGCAAATGCGATTGCCTGTCCTGCCGATGGTGCTGTTAGCCAAGCAGGTATTATTTCTGACGGTGAAATATTTCAAGCTAAAGGAAAAAGTTATACCGCACTAGATTTGCTAGGTGGCTGTGAAGAGCGTGCTAAAGCTTTCAATAATGGCGTGTTTACGACTATTTATTTGTCACCTAAAGATTATCATCGCCTACATATGCCTTTAACAGGTACGTTACGAGAAATGGTACATGTGCCTGGTCGCTTATTCAGTGTTAATACCGCGACCACTCGCTCTGTTCCCAGATTATTCGCAAGAAATGAACGTGTGGTTGCTATCTTTGACACGGAAGTAGGGCCAATGGCTTTAGTCTTAGTGGGCGCTATCTTTGTGTCTAGTATAGAAACTGTATGGCACGGGGTTGTTACGCCGCCCAGTGTCAGTTCAGTGCAAACTTGGGATTACAAGGAAAACGCACCTACACTCAAAATGGGTGAAGAAATGGGGCGCTTTAATATGGGCTCTACGATTATTGTGTTATTTGCAAACAATAAAGTGCAATGGGATAGTGATTTTGTAGCAGATAAGATAGTTAAGCTTGGAGAAATGATAGCTAAACGCGTAGATTAGATTGGCCTAAAAGTCTCATAGTTTTATGTGTAAAAAACAGGTCTGGTTAGTGTAAGGTAACCAGACCTGTCTAGGGCAACACTATCGCATTTAGCCTAATTTTACGCCCTGCATAGCATGAGCATTCAGGAATGCCTGTGTGTTCATGCGCTTTCCTCCAGGCAACTGTATTTCAAGCAAGCGTAAAATGCCCTTTCCAGTGACTACGTCCATCGTTTTGTTTGCGCAACAGACCGTGCCTGGACTTAATGTTGATGGTTCTTTAGCAGAGGTTTCTAAGGCTACGCTATCCCATATCCGTAGTACTTTATCTTGATAGTGCGTTTGAGCGACTGGCCAAGCATTGAGACCTCTTACTTTTAAGGCTATTTCATGGGCTGATTGTTGCCAATCAATTACAGCTTCGCTTTTTGTTAGTTTTTCTGCATAAGTGACTAAACTTTCATCTTGAGGTTCGGCCTGTATTACCCCAGAGTCTATCTGTGTGAGTACTTTAGCCAAGCCTATTGCACCTAAAGTGGCCAGAGTGTCATGAAGCATGCTAGCGGTATCATTATTATCGATGGTGTATTCTTCTTTATGTAACATATCGCCAGCATCAAGTTTGCGAACGATTTGCATAATAGTAACGCCGGTTTTAGCATCACCCGCTATTAATGCTCGCTGAATAGGAGCAGCTCCGCGCCAGCGTGGCAATAATGATCCATGAACATTAATGCAACCTAATTTAGGAGCACCCAATGCAGCTTGAGTTAAGATCATGCCATAAGCGACGACCACCATTAAATCGGCATTGAAGGAGAGCAACTGCTCTAAATCCTCATCAGTTTTAAAACTAAGAGGTTGAAATACAGGTATAGAGTGAGTTAAAGCGAGCGCTTTAACTGGACTAATATGTAATTGTTGACCTCTACCTGCTGGACGATCAGGCTGGGTGTAAATAGCACAGACTTCATGGTTAGAATCGAGTAGCGTTTGTAAACTGGGCACCGCAAATTCAGGGGTGCCAGCAAAAATAATCTTCATAATCAGATTGTTTCCAGTTGATGATATTTCTAAGTTGTTATTAATTAGATGCTATTCGAATGTCGAATACTGTGCAGAAATTCTAACTGAATTCATATAAACTTCAAATCGTTAAGACTAAAAAGACTCCATAGGAATCATCATGACTAAGAAAATTTTGTTTAGATTAATGGTTGTTTTTATCACCAGCATAAACGTTTACGCTAACGAAATCCCTTTAAACCCTGCACATCCTAACCAATATACCGTAGTAAAAAATGATACCTTATGGGACATAGCGGGTAAGTTTTTAAAGCATCCTTGGCAATGGCCTGAGCTATGGAAGACCAATAATCAAATTAAAACGCCTAACCGTATATATCCAGGTGATACTCTTTATTTAACCATGATCAATGGTGAGCCGAAAATTAGTTTGTTAGAAAAAAGTCCGCATGATCAAGATGTAAGCCTATCAACGTGTATTCTTGAAGACAATAATACAACAAAAGGCCGATCTGATTTTTCTGTTTCAAAAGCTGGAAAGTTAATACCTTGTATTCGTGAAGCATCCGTTAAACAGGCAATTACTTTAATTCCTTATGAGAAGATAGCTGCATTTTTGAATCACTCTAAAGTGGTGCCTGATAATAAGTCGACTAATGGTGCTTATATCGTTGATATTGCTTCAGATCATCTGATTGCTGGTGTTGGTGATAAGATTTATGCAAATGGTTTAATTCAGTCAGATAGCCAAGCCTATAGTATATTTCGTAAAGGTGATAGCTATATCAGTCCAGATAGTAATGAAGTGTTAGGGTATGATCTCCAATATATTGCAAACGTTACATTGTTAAATTTGGCGGAGCCATCCACATTAATCATTACTCAATCAAATAGTGAAGTTCTGCATGGTGACTTGGTCATGCCGAAAACTGATGAAGAGTTTACTTTAAATTATTTTCCAAAACCTCCGAAAATTAATGTAAGCGCTAATATTATTCGTGTTTTTGGGGGCGTTTCACAAATAGGGTCTTTAGATGTGGTTGCTATTGATAAAGGCATTCAAGATGGCATTTTGGAAGGACATGTTTTAACTATTGTTGAAAATGATCAACGTATAAAAGATCCTTATCAAATCAATAACAACGATATGATTAAGCTTCCCGATGAGCAAATTGGATCGTTAATGGTTTTTCGTACTTTTGAACGAGTGAGTTATGCTTTGGTAATGAGCGCTAATCAAGACATACATTTATTGGATAAGGCTAAGACGCCTTGAATACACCTACAAATATAATCTATGAACAGTTAAAGTACTGGTTAGTGCTATCACGTGTACAGGGTGTTGGCACTCGAACGTTCCTTGATTTGCTCCAGCAACATAGTCCTGAGCAGTTATATACTGAATCAACAGCCGCTTTATCGGCTTTAGGTGTAAAAAGTGCTATTATCCAAGCTATTAAGAATCCGGACTGGGCAAGTATTGCTTATGATCTCGAATGGTTGGCGCTAGAAAATAACGGGGTTATTACTTTTAATGATGCAAATTATCCTAATCAGTTAAAGGAAATTTCCGATCCGCCGCCGTTATTATTTATACGTGGTAATTCTGAATTATTGGCATTACCACAAATTGCTATTGTAGGTAGTCGCAATCCCTCTTCTATAGGTATTGAAACGGCTTTCAATTTTGCCAAGCAACTCTCTGAATGCGGTTTTGTTATTACCAGTGGTTTAGCTTTGGGTATCGATGGAGCCAGTCACCGTGGCGCATTAGCTGCGCAAGGTTATACTATTGCTGTTGCTGGCACTGGCTTAGATCGTATTTATCCTGCTAGGCATAAAGATTTGGCGCTTGAAATTGTTGAGACGGGGCTCATGGTTTCAGAATTTCCGCCAGGAACTGCTGCGAAATCTAATCACTTTCCTAGACGAAATCGTATCATTAGTGGATTGTGTCAAGGCTTACTAGTGGTTGAGGCGGCTATACAAAGTGGTTCATTAATTACTGCTAAAATGGCCTTAGATCAAAATCGTGAGGTATTTGCTATTCCAGGCTCTATTCATAATCCTTTGGCAAGAGGATGTAATGCATTGATCCGCGAAGGTGCAAAACTTGTTGAAACAACGCAAGATATTCTTGAAGAATTAAGTGTTGTTTATCAACAAGATAATGAAATACCGTCTATTACTATGCAATCAACACTTGACCTAGAGCAACAAACATTATTGAATCGTGTCATGTTTAGCCCAACTTCTATTGATTATTTAGTTGAAAATAGTGATTTATCTATTGAATCTATCTCTTCAATGCTGTTGATTTTGGAGCTACAAGGTTACCTAGAAGCAATCGCTGGCGGTTGTTATATGAGAATAAAATAAATTAAGTACTAAGCCTATTATGAAAGAAAATATTTTTGATGTTTTGATGTACTTGTTTGAGAATTATATGGAAGAGGAAGTAGACATGTTTCCTGATAGTGATGTCATTAGAACAGAGTTATTGGAAGCTGGCTTTGAATCTTGTGAAGTTAATAAGGCTTTTGATTGGCTTGATTCGCTAAATCTACAACAAACTTTAAAATCAAGCATTACCGCTACATTTCGTATTTTTTGTTCTCAGGAAATTGCAAAACTTGATCTTGAGTGCCGCAACCTTATTATG
>CAMDOP010000095.1 GCA_945903675.1 Crenothrix polyspora | reverse complement strand
TCGTTTAAGTAATCTGCATCAAGATAACATTCATATTTCGATTGCAATCATCAAAACCGCATTGTAGGAGTGGATTTAGTCACGATTATCGTGGATAAATCCACTCCCACTGCCTACTAAATAAAGTCTTAACTTAATGACCTACTTTTTAGTCGTATTTAATGACTAAGGCTTATATTTCTCTAAGGCTTCAAGTTTAACGATGGCGGCTTTTATAGTGGCTTCGATGGCTGGTTCTAATTCGTTATTTTTATAAACCTTCGTTAATAAACCTTCGCTAACTAAAGCATCTTTTATCCATCGTTTGGTAAAACGATAATTATTATAAGAGGTGGTGACTTCCCCTGTTTTTGGATCTAGTAAACCTTTTTTATTTTCGGTGCTTTTAGCTGCGACGGCTGTAACGGTCGTTTTTTTAATAGCCCTAGGTTTGATAGCTGCAGGTTTTTTAGTTTGGGCGACTGCTTTAGGAGCAGGACTAGCACTAGCACTAGGAGTCACTATAGCAACAGCAGGTTTGGAAGCTGGTTTAGGTTTAGTTGTAAGCACCGCAGGGGCATCATGTTTGGTTTTAAGCGCTGAGGGCACGGGGGTAGGGACTTCTTTCAGTTCGTTGAACATGTGATAAATAACATATGCTACGAAAATGATCGTAAACATGAAAAATATTTCAAACATAACGATACTCCAACTTTATAATTTAATTTGATGTGTTGTAATTATCCCTTCTAGCAAGGCCTTGTTCCATAAAGCTTGTTCGGCCTGTTTAGCAAGTTATGCTGCTTTAGGCGCTGACCTTCGTATATATACAGGGTTCTTTAGTAAATGTGAATGTTTAGTTTAACTATAGTCTGTTAGTTGGGTGTTTTGGTATCACTAACTAAGGTGGAAATCAGAGACAGACTAACGCATTATAATGTAAGAATGGTTATAGGCTTTTATAGTTGAATAGGAATCATTTGCATCTGCATATTTATCAGGCTAAAATTAACTAACTGAAAAATAGGGGTATGTATAAATGAAGAGCAATAGCAAACTATTAGTAAAGAAGCTGTTATGGGTAGCACTGGTTGTTTTAAGTGTGCCTGTTAGCGCTTTGGATAAACCGAAAACCATGGAAGATATGTGGCAAATTATCCAAGCACAGCAAAAGCAAATTGACGACATGAAAGCCAATATGGGAGCAGACACAAGTAAAGTGACTGTTGCTAATATACAAGAACCAGAAAATAAAGCGGCTGCAAGTAATGCTCCGAGTTCCGAAACTAAGGTTGCCACTAGCAATGTAAAGAATTTGGAGCGAAAAACCGATATTCTGAGTCAGGAAGTCGAAAAATTACGAACTAACCTAGCTATTCCTGAAGAAGCTAAATATAAAAGTGCTTATGGTTTGGGCCCTGCTGCCTCGAAAGTTTATGGCGTGGGCAAAGGCCTATCTATCGGCGGCTATGGCGAGGGTAGTTATTCGGCTAAAGTGGACGATAAGGGCAGCAAGAATGACAGCGCTGATATGAAGCGTATAGTTTTATATGCAGGTTACAAATTCACTGATAGGATTTTATTTAACAGTGAACTTGAATTTGAACACGGCTCGACCGGTCCCGGTAAAGGCGGCGAAGTATCTGTTGAATTTGCCTCGCTAGATTTCCTAATGAATACTAAGGCTAATGTCCGAGCGGGTTTGGTTTTGATGCCCATGGGTTTTGTTAATCTAATTCATGAACCGGTATTTTATTTTGGTAATAATCGTCCTGAAGTTGAGCGATACATCATCCCGAGTACCTGGCGGGAAATGGGCGCGGGTTTATTTGGTGCAATTACGCCGAGTCTGACCTATACCGCTTATGTGGTTAATGGTTTGGATGCCTCTAAATTTACCTCAGATGGTATTCGCAGTGGTCGGGGTGGTGGTGGTGAGGCTAAGGCTGATAACTTTGGTTATGTCGCGCGTATGGACTATGTGCCTGCGGTGTTGCCTGGCGTTACTGTCGGTGGTTCGGCTTATGTGGGGAATTCTGGGCAAAATAATACCTCATTGAATAAGGTCGATGCCTTTACTCAGTTATATGAAACACATGTGCAGTGGAAATATCGTAGCCTAGAATTTCGTACCTTAGGTTCATGGGGATTTATTGATGATGCTGGCACTCTTAGTGCAAAGAATGCTAAGACTATAGGCTCTCAAAACTATGGCTGGTATTCAGAAGCTGGCTACGATGTGTTGCCCCTGTTCTGGGAAAACACCACACAATATTTAGCGCCATTCTTCCGCTATGAGCGACTCAATACCATGGCCAAAGCACCCACAGGTTATAATGTTGATCTTACTAAGGATTGGGAAATATTTCAGGTGGGCTTACAATACAAGCCTATTCCTAATGTAGTCATCAAAGCCGATTATCGCAATTATGTTGCAAAACAAGGCCTATTGCCGGATGACTTTAATCTGGGTTTTGGGTTTATTTTTTAGGCCATCACTCTTTTCACAGCAAAGAATATAACTATTTATGGCTACCAATTTAAGACGGGACACAAACTTAATCGTTCACTTTTAGACAGGGTTCTTTTAAGAGCAGACAAAAGGCAAAGGGCGAAGGCGAAAGGTTAAGCCTAGTATCTGTGCCGCCTTAAGTTGCTAACCCCTCTTTTTCAAAGAGAGGGACTGAATAATTACATTTAAGTTTATAAAGAAGATAAAGTCATCTGTGGGTAGTGTTAAACTGAAGGACTTTATTTCTTTGAAGTTTATTACATCAGTAAGCGAGATACTCTATGAAAATAACTAGGCAAGGGACGTTTCTTGTGCTTTTTTTATTACTGCTAAGCGAAGCCACCCCCAGTTTTGCTGAGATTTTTTATAGCAAAAACGAGGCTATAGAATTGGCGTTTGGTAAAGGCGTCCAAGTTGAGTTGTTGTCATTATTTCCTGATGAGCTTCAAGTCGCCAACATTGAGCAAAATGCTAGAGTTAAATTGGAGTCAGGTTTATTTACGTTTTATGTAGGAAAAGAGCTAGGCAAGATTTTAGGTTATGCTTCGATTGAAACAATCACTGTCAGAACTAAACCAGAGACTTTAATGATTGTATTAACCCCGAATGGTGAGCTAAGTAAGGTCTATACGCTGGCCTTTCATGAACCGCCAGAATATCAGCCGCCTCAAGCTTGGTTTGATAAGTTATATAAACGCCCGCTTGTAGATCTGGATTTTAATAAAGGTGTGGATGGTATCAGTGGGGCAACGCTCAGTACACGAGCTGCAATTAATAGTATCCGCAAGGTGATGGCTATCTATCAAGCGATGATAAAAACCAAAGGTCAAAACTAATGCGTTATTTTGTTACCGGTGAACAACAGCGTAAGTCGTTACTCAATGCTGTGGTGTTAATGTTTCTGGGTTATATCGCTTTACTGTGGATCAGTAACGGCATGATGTATTTTCATCACATGGATTTAATGCCAAATTCAGTGATTACCTATTATCTAGGTTCAGAAGAGAACTTTACTCCACCAAGAAGTTATCAGGGCATGCTGGAAGTTTCACACTTTCACTTGTTTTCGATGGGCATGTTGATTATGACCTTAACACATCTAATGTTGATGACTGATGTTTCGGTACGTTTGAAAATTTGGTTGAATGGCTTAATTTACATCTCAGCATTGGCCGATGAGGCCGGTGGTTGGTTAGTTCGGTTCGTTAATCCGATGTTTGCCTATTTTAAAATTGGTGCTTTTATATTGCTGGAATTTTCATTGGCAGCTTTGTTAGTTGTGGTCATGTTATCGCTGATACGCGCCAGAACTGAAATGCAACAAAAAACTACGCAATAACGACATATATTAAGGTCAGCATAGGTATCATGACGTTAAGTTTCGTCCTATCTGAGATAGATAGCTGTATTTTTAGCCTCCCACTACCTGTCATTAATAAACATTGGAAGGGTAGTTAATTAAAGTGCCTCTGCTTCAACCTTAAAAATTAAGCGTAATAGTTGCTCGTATCATTCTTGGTTCTATAGGGTGTTTCATAATGCCCGCTTGCGATGTCGCGCCAGAGGGATAGACACTTTGATAAGCATAGGCAATATCGTTAGCGGTAGAATCGAAAGTATTAAACATATCAAATTCTAGTTTATATTTTTTCTGTTTATAACCCACACCCAAACTGACGACATGAGTAGAGCCAGACCAGAAGGTACCTGATGGATCTAGGGGCATGTCGTCAAAATAGCGCAAACGTATCGAACTGAATAGACCGTTAGGGGCAAACACTGTCGCGCCCGTCGTGATAACCCTCCCCACAGAGTTTGGGATATAGTTATTGGTTTCTCCCTCTGGAGTCGTCAAGTAACGTGCAGAAGTCAACGCAAAATCCACATCCAGCGTCAACCAATCGCTAGGTTTATAATAATTGGTCCATTCGACACCGTATCGATGGGACTTACCTTTTATTTCAGTTGTACCTGCATCGCCGACAAATATCAATTCTTGATCGCTCTCCAGCCACCATAAAGCCAGAGTGCTATTCAGACCTTTGATAAAACTGCTGCGAATGCCAGTTTCAGCGCCGCGTGACTGAGCCATAGGCGAGATCTTGGCGCTGCTGCTGTCCAGTGCCGCCCCAGTATTTGGATTAAATTGCAGCGTAGTGCCACGGGCATCATTGGAGTGATAGCCGAAACCACCATTAACAAAATATTCGGTATTGAACCAAGGACCGATAACTAGGCTTAGCTTAGGGCTGATTAGTGCTTGTCGTTGATTGCCTGAATTTGCCAAATTAACAGCTGTATTGTGCGTTGCCGTGTCAATCACCGTAACATCGTTATGGATAAAATCGCCCCTTAAGCCGGCAATGGTGCGCACTTTTTCATGCCAATAAGTTTTGTTCTTAAGATAAATCCCCGCAGTTGTCTCACTGACTTCACTATTGCTGACAATGCTGAGATATTGTCGATTAACCGTACGATCTAAACCCAAGCCCATGATTTCATCATGACGAAGCTGAAAACCCACGGTATTGTCCATATCAAAACCAAAAAGCTTGTTATAGCGGGTATGTTCGATATTGCCTCCCGTCTGTACTCGATGTTCAAACTGATGCATCTGATCGCCTTTACTTGGGTTGTCCAAATACCCGGTAAAGTTGGAGAACAAATTTACGTCGTAATATAGCGCATAAATATTAGCGTCATTTTTCCAGTTGTCGGCTTTGTTCCAGAGGTTGCTTGAAAAACTGTAGCGATTAGTTTTACCGCCATCAGATGGATCGATGGTGCCATAGAGTCCCAGCGTACCGTTGTCGACCAATGCTTGAGGGATTTGATTGGTTGCCGTCCAATCGTTGGTATAACCCTTGCCATTTACCGACAAACCCCAATCGCCTTTATTAAGACTGTAACGCAACATCCCATTGAGCTTCTTAGAATCCTCGGGTTGTTGCCATACGCCGTCGTAAAAATTAAACTCGCCTGCATAAAGCAAATCGCCGCTACCGACTTTGTTGGAGTTGGCTATTAGGGCGCGGTAATATCCGAACTCACCGCCGGTAAACTTCAATATGCCTTCAGGCAATTTGTCCATCGAGAACATTTTTGAATAACCTGCAGATGAAAAATCACCGACTTCCGCATAATATGGCCCTTTGCCATATTCGATCTTCTTCACCAGTTCAGGAATGACGCTATTAATGTCCATATAACCCTGTCCATGAGCATGGGTTGGCATGTTCATGGGGATACCGTCAACGTAAGTCGTAAAATCGGTACCATGATCAAGATTGAAACCGCGTAGAAAATACTGGTTAGCTTTGCCTGAACCGCTGTGCTGGCTTGCTACTGCACCGGGAACGACTTCTATAAGTTCACCGTTCCGAGAAAGCGGACGGAATTCAAATTGTGCTTGACTGATTTCACCCTGCGATGCCGAGTCGGCAATTCCGATAAGAGATTTTGACCGTCCATCACTAGTAACGACTATTTCTTTGAGTTCTAAAGCTTGAGATTCCACATTGGAGTCTGCTTGAACTAATACACAAGTCAAAGTCAGCACAACCCCAATACTCAAGCAGATTTCAGAGTTTTGTTTAATACGCATGGCATTTTTTCAGACTATCTAGCTGGACAAGATAAAAATCATGTCTAATTGGTTTTTTCGAGGATTACTGAGCATGTATCGAAACTCGTAAATGATATTGTACCAAAAATAGATTTCTGCAATGCTCTTTGTAACGTTCTGCCTTGGCGTTCGAATTCTGGCAATCCATGCCTGACAACGTTAATTTTAAATTAGCTAAAACAACTTTCTAATCAATTAAGATTTTTTCGATCTAAAAATCAAACTTCTGCTTTAAATTTTACCTTAAATGTAAATTAAATATTCAGCGTTGAAATTCAATTCGCGGATGATAAGGATTACAATGGTCACTTGATGTCGGATTATTCCGTCGTTTTTGACCCGACCACCCTTTGAATTCATCGACAATGATCCCTTTGCCGCCGCTAAGTCTTTATATACACATTCCTTGGTGTATTAAAAAATGTCCTTATTGTGATTTTAATTCACATGCTGTTAAAGGCGATACACCTGAAGCCGCTTATATAGATGCTTTGCTAACGGATTTAGCCAAAGATGTGCAGCGCTATGCTATTACTCGCCCCATCAGTAGTATTTTTATCGGTGGTGGTACGCCCAGTTTATTTTCTCCCGAATCTATCAATCGTTTGTTGCGTGGTATAGAACAACAACTAACCCTAAAGCCTGATATTGAAATTACCCTAGAAGCTAATCCGGGTACTTTTGAAAGTCATAAGTTTGCTGAATTTAGAGCTTTGGGTATTAATCGTTTGTCGATAGGTATACAAACCTTTAATGACACGCTTTTAACACGCTTAGGTCGAGTGCATTCGGGGGGCGAAGCGCTTAAAGCTGCTGAAATTGCTCAGCAATCGGGCTTTGATAATTTTAATTTGGATTTAATGTTCGGTTTGCCTGGCGCTAATCCTGATGATAGTCAAAACGATGTTGCAACGGCGATTAGTTTAAAACCTACGCATATTTCTTTTTACCAGTTAACCCTAGAGCCCAATACTTATTTTCATAAATTTCCGCCGCAACTTCCTAATGATGAGCTTATTTTTGATACCCAAAAACGAGGGCAACAATTATTAGCGGATCATGGCTATCAACAATACGAAGTTTCAGCGTATAGTCAGTCAGGTTTACAGTGTCGACATAATGTTAATTATTGGCAGTTTGGCGATTATTTAGGCATTGGAGCTGGTGCTCACGGTAAAATTACCCAAACGTTACCGCAAGCTATAATTCGTACTGTTAAGCCGAAAAGCCCAGAACACTATTTAAAAGATATCCATAAGCAGGGTAATTCAACGGTAATTTCTGTAGCTGAATTGCCGTTGGAATTTATTATGAATCAGTTGCGCTTAAAGCAAGGCTTTACAGCAGATAACTATTTTGCAAACACCGGCCTTAGTATCGCTACGTTAGAACCTGCTTTATCAGCAAGTCTCCAACAAGGCTTGCTAAGCTATGAACAGGGACGCTATTTTTGTTCTGAGCAAGGCTGGAATTTTATGGATAATATACTCGAAAAATTTATGCCTTGAGCCTTTGGTCTTGAGCCCTTAACCTTTAACTTGTTTTTACATCATGCTTGATTATCAAAAAGATTTCATCTCCTATGCGCTAGATTGTGGCGTACTAAAATTTGGCGAGTTTCAATTAAAGTCAGGTCGTACTAGTCCTTATTTCTTTAATACGGGTTTATTTAATACCGGTGCTCAATTAGGTAAGTTAGGGCATTTTTATGCCCAAGCCTTACTACAAGCCAAGATAAAAGTGGATATCTTGTATGGGCCCGCCTATAAAGGTATACCGTTGGTAAGTGCAACGTCTATTGCCTATGCTCAGATTACCGGTGACGACATCCCTTTTGCTTTCAATCGCAAAGAGGTGAAAGATCATGGTGAGGGCGGCAGTTTGGTAGGGGCTCCGCTTATAGGCAACGTTATCATTCTTGATGATGTCATTACCGCAGGCACCTCAGTTAGAGAATCGGTAGAAATCATTAATCAGGCTCATGCTAAGCCTGCTGGCGTTGTAATCGCTTTAGATAGACAAGAAAAGGGACTTAATGACTGTTCGGCGATACAAGAAGTTGAAGCGCAATTTGCTATGCCGGTGATTGCTATTATCACTTTGGCCAATATCATTGAATACTTAATAGCTGATGCCGATGATGAACAGCTTAAAGCTATTCAAGCCTATCAAAGCCTTTATGGGATTTAGACTAATAACTTCTGTTACGCAGCCATTCAGCGGTTTAAAAAACAAATAATGAGGTCGCTGTCGCGACAATAGATTTAATCGGGTAATCGCACCCGAAGGCGAGATACTTTCTTTTGCGCAGCCTTTAGAAAGTATCCAAAGAAAAGGCGGCTCGGTTGCCGCTTCTTCCTGCGCTCCTCGGTTTTGTTGGGGGTCGGTAGAGAGGGCATCCATGCCGCACCCCTTCGGGCTAATCCCACAAAACCAGCGGTGCTCCGCGCGGCAAACGAGTGTAAAACGACGTTACTGCGTGAAGTCAGCTAATAAAGCCTTTGCTAAGCTGATAATATCAGACTCGGCAATATCCTTGATCGAATAATCTTGTTTATTGAGTTTATAGGGATTAACGATAGAAGGTGATTTAAGTACTTTGTTGATGTCGGTTTGGTAAACTCGGCTGACCGGCGTAGGCCCAAACAGTGTGATTGAGGGTTTGTTTAAAGCCCACGCCATGTGTGTAGGCCCCGTATCATTGCCGATCAATAAATCAGCGTGAGCGATTAGCGCTTTTAAACCATTAAGGTCTAGCTTGGGCATGACTTTAATGGTGTTGGTTTGCGTCGCCATCCACTCAGCCTTTTCTTTTTCTTGGGCATTGCCCCAAATCACCAAGCAATTTTGCTGTAAAGCGTCGGCAACCGCGACAAATTTTTCCGCAGGATAATTTCTGCTTTCCCATGTAGAGCTGATAACCAAGACAATGTTACGTTTTTCTGTGGATAAAAAATCAGTGTAGGAGTGATCTTCATCGTTAAAGAATAAAAAAGGTTTTTTGTCGAGTATTTGTTTGGGCGTAATACTGATACCTAAAGGTTGACTGATTACCAAGGCATTCCTATCGATAGTATTAGCATCATAAGCGCAGGCGACTTTTCTATCATAAAACCAAGCGGCGGCTTTTTCTCGAATGGAATCTTTATCAAAGCCTGCAACAGTCTTGCCTAATAATCTAGCTGTGATGGCGGATTTAAGCAGTCCTTGTGCATCTATGACTAAATCATAGTTGTTTTTTGCGTAGTCACGGATAGCTTTAATTTGCTGAAAAACATCGGCTTTGTGAGTTTTTAAAGACTTTAAGTTGACGGTGTAAATAGCATTGATATCAGGATTATTGGCTAAGATACCTGCAAAACCCTGCTCAACAATCCAGTCTATTTGTAGGTCAGGTACTTGTGCTTTAATAAATTGTAAGGCCACCATGGCATGTACGATATCACCCATTGCCGAGAGTTTAACAATGGCAATTTTCATGAGCTCATTTCAATACTATCAAGCACTTGTTGTGGCTTTATGTCTGTTAAACAACGGGTATGACCTAAGGGACACTCGCGTTTAAAACACGGTGAGCATACTAAGTTTAAAGTAATAACTTGAGCTTTTGCATTGAGCGGAGGTGTAAAGGCTGGATCAGAAGAGCCGTATAAAGCGATGGTTTTTTTATCTAGCGCAGCGGCAACGTGCATTAATCCTGAATCATTGCTGACTACAACATCAACTAAGGACATTAAATCAACGGCCTCATCTAAGGAGGTGCGCCCTGTAAAGTCTAAACATGCACCAGAGACTGCGTTGTTAATTTCTGCGGCGGCCTCTTTATCTTTATCAGAACCAAACAACCAAACTTGCCAACCTTGAGCTATTTTTTGCTGTGCGACTTCAGCATAAAAGTTTGCAGGCCAGCGTTTTGCTGCGCCGTATTCTGCACCAGGGCATAGTGCTAATATCTTTGTTGATGATGTGTAGGTTGGGTTAGCGAAGCGTAACCCGACGTTTTCTGCATCTTCTGTTTCAATATGTCGGGTTACGCTATCGCTAACCCGACCTACAAAATTTGAGTTTAATTTGAATTTGTCGATAACGACTTGTTGCTGATCTAGGTTAATAGCCAGATATGGAATAGGGTAGTTTGGTGGTAATACCTTAGGGCTAGGCAAGCCCAAAGCAACAAAACGTTGAACGGTCATGGTTAATAAGGCTTTATTGAGCTTTCTTGCATCATTCAATAAACCCCAGCGACATTCACCGATATAACCCGTGCGTGTAGGAATATTTGCAAAATAGGGGATTAATGCCGATTTCCATGAGTTCGGTAGCACTATAGCTTGCTGATAGTGATTAGCGCGTAAGCTTTTGCCAAGATTAATTCTGTCCAACAAACCGAATTGACCGTGAGATAGCGGCATCGCGATAGCATTGCTTACTTCCGGCATTCTATCCAGCAAGGGAAATGACCAGGCTGGCGCGAGCACATCAATTTGGCAATCAGGTTGAGCTTTTTTTAAGGT
>CAMDOP010000094.1 GCA_945903675.1 Crenothrix polyspora | reverse complement strand
GGCATTTGCCCATGGGCAATTTCAATACGTGCTTCGGGTATTAAGGCCTCTAGTTGCAAGGCAATTTTCTCCATACTTTTAACATCGTTATGCAGAAAAAACACTTGGCCACCGCGTTTAATTTCACGTAAGCAGGCTTCCCTGACTTGAGCATCTATCCATTCAGTGATAAAGGTTTTAATGGCATGGCGGTTGGGCGGTGGACTAGCAATAATAGAAATATCCCTTAAACCCGACATAGCCATATTGAGTGTGCGGGGTATCGGCGTTGCTGTTAGGGTCAACATATCCAATTCGGCACGCATTTTTTTAAAGTGCTCTTTTTGACGCACACCAAAACGATGCTCTTCATCAATCACCACTAAACCCAAGGCTTTAAACTCAAGCTCTTTTGACAATAAGGTGTGTGTACCAATAACAATATCGACTTTGCCATCGGCCAAATCCGCAGCGATTTCTTTTAACTGCTTGGGTGTAACAAAACGCGACATCACTTCTACGCGGAAGGGCCAGTCGGCAAAACGATCACGAAAGTTTTGATAATGCTGTTGCGCCAGCAAAGTGGTGGGTACCAATACCGCGACCTGCTTGCCACCTTGTACGGCAATAAACGCTGCACGCATAGACACTTCAGTTTTACCAAAGCCCACATCACCACAAATGACCCTGTCCATAGGTTGCGGCTTAGCCATATCTTCCAAAATGGCTTCAATGGCTGAATACTGATCGGGGGTTTCTTCAAACGGAAAAGCCTCAGCAAATACTTGATAATCTAAGGTATCAATATCAAAAGCATGGCCTTGCTTGACGGCTCTTTTGGCATGAATTTCTAGTAACTCAGCAGCCACGTCACGAATACGGGCAATCGCCTTAGTTTTAAGTTTACCCCACTGATCACCGCCCAACTTATGTAGAGGAGCGCTGTCAGGATCCATGCCTGTATAACGACCTATCAAATGCAATGAAGAGACAGGCACATAGAGTTTGTCGTGATTCGCATATTCCAAAGCCAAAAACTCTGAGGCGATACCGCCTATTTGCAAGGTTTGTAAGCCTAAATAACGACCCACACCATGTTCTTGGTGTACGACCGGGGAACCTATAGATAGCTCGTTAAGATTGTTAACGATATTTTCTAGCTCACGGGCGGCGGATTGTCTACGTCTACGTCGTTGCTGAACTTTTTCTCCAGACAGCTGACTTTCGGTAATAATAGCGATAGCAGGATTGCTCAGCCATAAACCCAAGGCCATAGGAGCGGCCATAATACAGGGTGATACCTCAGACTTTAAAAAGGCCTGCCAACTATCCACTTGTTTTACGCTGAGCTTATACGACCTGAGTTTTTCAATCAGTGCCTCTCTACGTCCTGCCGATTCGGCAACAAACAAAACTTTTCCATCAAAACCGGCTATAAACTGCTTTAGTGCCTGAGCAGGTTCATTGAGTTTGCCATCTATAATTAATTCTGACGGTACATGGCAAGCAAAATCAACAGCTTGGCCACCATCTATTGTACTAACCTTCTCGTCGCCCAATGCTGTTATAGCTTCTGGGTTATCTAGGCTAATCTGAGCAAATGAACCCATGTTTAAGACTAAGTCTTCAGCGGACAAAAATAAATGCTCAGGCTTTAGTAGCGGCCTGTTGACATCATATTTACGCTGCAAATAGCGCTCTTCAGCTTCTGTATAAAAAGCCACTGCCGTTGTATTAAAGCTGGTTGAAGATACGACAATAGCTGTAGTGGGTAAATAATCAAATAAGGTCGCTGTTTGCTCTACAAATAACGGCAAATAATATTCTATGCCGCTAGGCGTAATGCCTTTACTGACATCAACATACAAGGTATTTTTAGGTGAGACTTCAGGGAAATAGCTGCGAAAGGCTTGGCGAAAAAGCTTGATAGATTCATCGGTCAGCGGAAATTCGCGTGCAGGAAATAATTGTATCGAGTCAATCTTTTCTAAGGAGCGCTGGGTTTCTGGATCAAAGGTACGTATAGATTCAATTTCTTCATCAAACAATTCAATACGAAACGGAAACTTACTGCCCATGGGGAATAGATCAACAATCGCACCTCTTACCGCAAATTCGGCATGTTGATAAACTTGCGACACGCACTGATAACCGACGCTTTCTAACTTGATTCGGTTGAGCTCTAAGTTAAAATCATCACCGACATTAATAGCAAAACTATTGGCTAGAACATGCTCTCTAGGCGCAAGCCTGTGCATTAAGGTGGTCACCGAAACCACTAAAGCCCCACGCTTAATCTGCGGCAATAAGGCCAGTGTTTTTAGACGCTCTGAAATAATTTCCGGCAAAGGCGAAAACACATCGTAAGGCAGCGTTTCCCAATCAGGAAAATGTAAAATGGCATGCTCACCTTTTAAGAAGAAAGCTAACTCATGCTCCAGCCTTAAAGCGGTTTGATTATCGGGGGTAACAATAACAAACAATCGGTCTTCATTATTAATAGCATTGGCCAAAACCAAAGAATCGCTACATCCGGCTAAACCTGTCCATAGGACAGTGGCCTCTTTTGAAGAAGGAGTCTTGGGGGAAAAAATCGGTGTATTAGCCATTACAGTTTAAATAATCAAGATGAAATCCATAGTCACAGTCATGATAAACTTCACACTACAACCTTCTATATTAATGATCGAGACAATACCTATATGCCCGAACTACCCGAAGTTGAAACGACCTGTCGTGGTATATCACCCCATATTGTCGGCCAAACTATCAAACAGGTCATTATCCGTCAACCTCAATTACGCTGGCCGGTACCTAAAACACTGAATACCGTCTTATCCGGACTGGAAATTCGCTCAGTCTCTAGGAGAGCTAAATATCTATTATTAAGCACCGATGCAGGCACCCTGCTGATCCATTTAGGCATGTCCGGTAGCTTAAGAATTATGTCAGCAGGACTAGCACCTGGCAAACACGATCATATCGATTTTATTTTCAATAACGACACGCTGTTACGCTTTAACGATACTCGTCGCTTTGGTGCCGTATTGTGGACCGATGCGCCGGCAGAACTGCACCCGCTACTTAAAGACTTAGGCCCAGAGCCCTTATTGGACGATTTTAACGGTGAGCTACTTTACCAACGCGCCAACAACCGAAAAGCCCCAGTCAAGTCCTTCATCATGGACAGCCATGTTGTCGTTGGCATAGGTAACATTTATGCCAACGAAGCGTTATTTATGGCGGGCATATTACCTTCACGCCCAGCCGGCAGTATTTCTTTAGCGCACTATGAAAAGCTAGCGGACTGTATTCGAATTATTTTGCGACACGCTATTTTGCAAGGTGGCACTACGCTGCGAGACTTTGTCAATGAAGCAGGAAAGCCGGGCTATTTCCAACAACAACTCCGCGTTTATGGCCGCGCCAACTTGCCTTGTATTGACTGCCAACAACCCTTAATAGAAATTAGAATGGCGAATCGTTCTACGGTGTTTTGTAAGACCTGTCAGCACTAAGTATTTCTATTGCAGAATAAATTTAAGGCCTATGAGCATTAAAATTGAAGCTAAAATAGGACGCAAGAATTTTTCTGGAATCTTTGCACTCAAATGACTACCTATCCAGATGCCAGGCAAAGAACCCATCAATAAACTACCTAATAACACTAAATCTACATTACCTAAACTCAGATGGCCAATACCTGCCACTGCCGTCAACGGTATGGCATGCGCCAAATCGGTACCAACAATTTTCAGCGTGGTCATTTTAGGATAAAGAAACAACAAAGCAACCGTTCCAAGAGCTCCTGCACCCACTGAAGACAAGGTTACTAATACACCCAACACAGCACCAATTAACACAGTCGCAGGTATTTGCAAACGCTTAAAACGTGCCGCATTCTGAGGCGTACTGTGCTCATCATCAATGACGGGTTCTTTTGCCGCTCTACTAATAAGTACGCTGCGCACTAATAACGAACAGGCCGTTAAAACTAAGGCAATACCCAATGTAAAGGTGATGGTTCCAGTAATTTCTTGCCCTACCGACATCAAATACTTCAATACAAATAAGGTTGCTATAGCAAATGGCAAACTACCCAAGGCTAACCAGCCGACAATTTTCCAATCCACTGAACCATGTTTACCATGATGTACCCAAACGCCACCGGTTTTAGTAATCGCTGCAAAAAGTAAGTCCGTACCGACTGCAACCGCTGGTTTAAAACCGAACATAAACACCAACAAAGGTGTCATTAATGAGCCGCCTCCGACACCGGTAATACCCACTAATAAACCTACGGCAAAGCCAGAGAACGTATATGCCAAATTCATTAAAACTAACCTTCTGTTATGAAGCTAAAAAATTTTGGAATTATAACAGCTAACTATCAAGGCTTTTACTTTAATGCCATCTAAGTAAAATCTAAAAGTCTTAAATCAAGTCACCTGTTAAATTGTTGTTGAAATTGAATAGTATTGGTTACTGTTTTACATTCATTGGGCTTTACATCAATAGCCTATATAATAGGCCCATCTTATATTCCTATAAGGAAAGACCATGAAAACGGTAAATGTCAGCGGTTTAAAAAACAACCCTAGTGAAGCATTGCGAATGGCTAACACTGACTTAGTGTTGGTGATGAACAGAAATGAACCCGATGCTTTAATGGTGGGGCTTAAATCATCAAACATAATTGATATGCCAGGCGTCCGTATAGCCTTAGCAACGGCTTTATTTAAAGAAGGTGACTTATCCCTAGCACGCGCAGCTAAACTAGCTGATGTGCCCTTGGCTAATTTTATCTCGCATATATCAAGGCTAGGTGTGCCGGTTATTAATCAAACAGAAGAAGACGTAAAGCAGGATTTAGACACATTGGATCAATGGTTAAAGGAAGCGTAAGGCTTTATGGAACGAATAGTTATTATTGATTCCAGTCCCTTAATTGGCTTAGCCATAGTCGATGGTTTACAGTGGTTACCCACTATTTTTGGTGCTGTTTACTTACCTGAATCAGTAAAGAAAGAAGTATTACCCAATAAAAATGCACCTGGTAAAACAGCTATCGCTCATGCTATTGAAGTTGGCTGGTTAACCGTTTGGTCTGAACCGATCAAACCATTATTAGATATTGATCTTGATGCCGGCGAAACGGATTGCATTAATGTAGCCTTAGGACATCCTGATAAAGTATTATTGATTATGGATGAGCGTGCCGGACGCGCCGTAGCCAAAGAGAAGGGATTAAGCGTTACCGGCACTGCTGCTATTATTGGGCTTGCTAAAAAACAAGACTTAATTCCCTCAGCAAAAGCCGTTTTTGAACGACTACATAATTCAGATTTCCGTATTTCTGCCACCGTTATTAATTTGATTTTATCTAGCGTTAATGAGTAATAGTTTCAATCAGTAAAATCTAAACTTAAATCCTCACCCTTGCAGGATGCGGCTTACAGTTACGTCCCACTTGAGGTGGATGCAACGGTGTGGAATCAAATGTAATCGACTCTAATTTTTTGATTGCGCTTAACTTAATCGCCCTTGCCAATAATTAGGTTTTCGATGTAGATGAGCAATAGCAATAATTACAATCAAATCAACATTTATCGCATACAGAATGCTACAAGGAAAACGTTTAATTAGACAGCGTCTGATTGTACTGTCGATTAACATATAAGAATTGGAATAAGCAGAGATAGAGCGGGACGGGGTTTGCAACCCCGTTCTTAACGCTTAAGGTTTCGAAAGTTATTGAGGCATCTAAACGTTTCGGTCGGGGTTGTAAACCCCGACCAGCTCAGTACGCCCCCTATTATTTTTCTTATTCAACATAAAGAATATCCATTAACCCCAATGGCATGTTAGTAAAACTATTCAGCACAACCTTCATACCATCCTTATTAAGCTTAGATGATGTCAAGAGGCAACCTTTATTGATATCGATAGTACTGAGCAATTGAAGTTGCTCATCATTTAGCTCCCTAAACTTATAAGTCGCTGCTTTAGCTAAAAGCTTAATCATCAGCCTATCATAATCATTGTTTAGCAAGTCATTTCCCTTAGATATAATATGAAAATCTGGCGTTCTAGCTTCGGTATTATTTAAATAAGTCCAACTACCTGCGGGATTATCTAAATAATACCAATTTAAATCGTTTATTAATCGTCTCGTATCTGAGTTACCAGGTGACGAAAACTCATATTTTATTGCTTCATACAAGTCTAAAAACTCATCCAACAATAAGCTACCTTCAGAATCTTTCACTATAAATTCAACAACACTTAATTCATACGGACTTCGATATTCATCACCAAGCAGGCATTTAAATTCTAATGTTTTCATATCTGTTTTTAAGTTAGAAATAATCTATTTTTGTAACTGAAAATATTGGGGCAATAATTAAGCACTTAATACGGAAAATTGTCAGTGCAGTTGTCTCAACGGTTAAATTTACGCTATTTTCTTATTTGTATAACAAAGATCTTTTTTACCAAAACTTTATGTTTAATATCCAACCTACAACCCTAGTTATTTCGATTAAAAAAACCACACTAACCGGAATCTCTGGCAGCTTTATAGGCCCATGATCACTGGGTTTAGGAGGAATCATTTTTAAATCAAAATTTATAGGCACGATAATATTAGAAGGTACCGGCTTGTCGCCATTTTTAGCGGGAATAAATTTCCATTTCCATACGGCTTCTACGGCAGATGCATCCAAAGCTTCATGACCACTACTTTGATGAATAGAAACCGAAATAGGCGTGCCTTCTTCAGAAACATTCACTCGCAACGCTACTTTACCTACCCATTCATTATCCACTGCAAGTTTTGGATAAACCGGTTTAGGATTATTGCCATAACTAGCATTAAAGTTAGGTTCAGTGTAAGCCTCTGATTTAGTGGGTTGTAAGTTTGTATTTGGAACTTGATACTCAAGAGCATTGTTTGCAGACGGGCCTTGACCTAATGAAAAAGTAATTGGCACGATAACATTACTAGGTATCGGCTTATCACCTTTTTTAGCGGGAATAAATTGCCATTTTTCCACGGCTTCTACAGCAGAGTCATCTAGTAAATCATGGCCCGTGCTTTTGTGAACAACAACAGAAAACGGCATACCTTTTTCAGAAACACTCACCCGTAAATACACCACACCTTCCCAGCCACGTTTGATGGCAAGAGGTGGATAAACCGGTTTAGGATTAATGCCATAATTAGCTTTAAAGTTAGCTACAGTGAAACTCTCTTGTGTCACTGTAGACTGTAAATCGGCGAATACAGTATTGGAAAAAAGAAATATTATTAAAACCAATGCTTTCAAAATATCCATGATTAACCTTACTTTAAATGGTTGTTTATTTGATTATGGACTTACAAAGACTATAAGCGCAAGCTTACCCACTTATTTAGTTCTGGCACTTAGGTTAACTATCCCCACTTCGTTACACCAAAGGCATAATAGCGACTTCATTCAAACCATAAAACCTGATCGATCATATGGCCTTATTTCCTGGAGGGTATTGCATTTTTGTTAGGTCGTGATAGATTGACCTAAATCAATGAATTTTAAATCATTTTACATTTCTTATGATTAGTCAAAAGAATGATGTAATGTTTTTTATCACACAATGCTTAATTAGCGTTAGCCGTCATTAGGAATAACCCATGAAATTATTTTTGTTTCTAATACTTCTTACATTCAGTTCCATATCATTTGCCGTTGATATTGCCTCATGCTCAAATCCTGTTGGGAAAGCGTACTTTCCTGAAATTGGCTTGGTAACAAAGCAAAAATCAGGCTGGGTGCAAGATGAAAAAATTACAAACGGAATAGTAAAGCTATCAAAAACAGCAGAGGGAAAATATGACATTTTGTTTGTAGACGCTACTAAGCAAATTACTTCTTCTGTTGAAGACGGCGGCTCCGTATTAATGCTAAATCGCGGTGAAAATGTCGTGTCATTTATAGTTATATACCCTAGAAAATCCGCAGAAATTTATACGTTTTTGAAAACCACCTCTGGGGTTTTAGAATATATTCATGTAACAAGTCGCGCCGGTGACGCTGTAATGATAACTAAAGCATCAATTATGCGCGGTTACTGTGCATTTATAGAGTTCAACAAATTATGAGTAAATTTACATGTATTTTAATCTCTATCATTGTTTAGTAGTCGCTACCCTTCTTCCTGTTGTCGCATATGGTGAAACGACCAGTTACACCTGCAAATTCTCGGTTGAAGCTACATCGAAGGGGCTTTCCAAACAGGCCTCTCCTTTCGAATTACGCTTCATTGTCGATGCCAGTACGAGAAAATCCTACTTGATCGGGAACTTAGGAGCCTCCGAGGTCAAAGAAATTCCAAATACCGACGGAGGCGTTTCATTTCTAGAAATCACCGCTTCTGGCAACATTATGGTCACGGCTATAACAAACTCTGGCGAAGCTGTTCATAGCAGAAACGGAATCATGTTTGAAACGCTTGTACCCAGCCAGTTATACGGACATTGTACTCGGCAGTGAAGACCATACCACCCTCTTCACAGGTGCGAATTGATGGGAGGGTCCACTTGATACTGAAGTCCGTAAGTTCTAGGCTAGTTTCGCGACAAAAAACCGTCAAACTTAAGTAATATCGAAAAATAAATGAAATTAAATATATTTGAAGGTGCTCGTAGAATCACAAAGATAATCGCAGTTATGTGGGTTATCGGGTGGGCATATAATTTAGCCACATGGAGTCCATCCCCACACAATGGCTTTCATATACCCCACAAAGGCTTTGATATTGCTACTGCTAAACTACTTTATCCAGATCCAAGCCCAGAAGGATTATTAGCTGAGCAAAGATTAATAGCTAAAGAAAGATTAATAGCTAAAGAAAGATTAAAGGACTCAACACCCGATTTAACTAAATTATCTAATGCAGATTTGCTAGCACTTGAAAAAGTCGGTTTAGCAGCTGTTTCTGATGAAGGTTTAATTGCCATGTATCAAGCAAATGAAGTTATGAAAACTGCAGTTAAGGAATATATTAATGATTCTGCAGCTAAAGACTGGTCTGCACGCTGGGAAAAAATCAAATTTAATTCACTTTGGGCATTCGGTGGACTAGCTTTTCTATTTATATTTTCATGGTCTATTGGCTGGATTGTAAGAGGATTTGCAGGCATACCATCAGGGCAAGATAAAAAGCCTGATGATATTTGAATTCGTGGTATGGAGCGGAGTATTTGGAAAATAAAAGAATCGAAATAATCAAGAAATGGGATGTAAGATGAAATTAAAGATTCACACTTCGCTCGTTATGCTGGTAGTTACTTTGAGCTTAGCTGCATGTTCCGAAAAAAGCTTTCCGGAATCTGAGATTTACACACTTTATTCTTCAAATTATCCAACCGACGTTGGGCGAAGTGGTGTGGCGACATTCGATCTGGCCAGTACTCCAGAATTGAATCAGGAGATTTGCCAAGAGACTGCAGATCTTTATCAAGCAGACTTTGAGAAACGAAAGAGAGAAAATGGCTGGAGCGCAATTACAAAAATGCGCCACTGGTGCGAAAAGGGTCGTTTTAAAAAATGATAACTTATACTTTCGCACATGTAGCGTGCTTCCTTGTAATGCCGGCCAAATGACGCCTAACCCTTCGCTCAAACGTTGAGCATTATAGGAAATACACCCTATGCAAAAACTCTTCATGCAAGGTCTGGTAACACTAGCCCTTCTTTTCTCTTCGCTTTCTGCGCTCGCGCAGGACGGCCTTGCTCTGGACGCGCCCCCACCGTCCGCGGATGTCCGACGCACAATCGCCAAGCAGTTTGCATCGGAATTCATTGCACTCGACCGTCAAATTCCAACACTATCGCCATCGCAGGCGCTTTGGCTAAAGACAGAGTACCAAGGTGAAATTGCATCTGCCGGAAACCGCTACACCCATCGCGCGCTCGCAGCTACGCACTCACTTGAGTACCAGATATTTATTGTAAAGCCTCGAAATGCAGAAATTATAGAGACATTCACTCGCATCGCGACGGGTAACGTACGAGACAAGAACCATGAGATCGCCTTGTGGTCATCTGCTGCAATTT
Source organism: Crenothrix polyspora (assembly GCA_945903675.1). GTDB lineage: Bacteria > Pseudomonadota > Gammaproteobacteria > Methylococcales > Methylomonadaceae > Methylobacter_C. The sequence goes on along the minus strand of CAMDOP010000094.1, from coordinate 564 downwards.
GGTTTATTGACTATCAGTACTGGCAGGCGGTGAAGATGCTTGTCGAACGAGGCGCAGTCCAAAAGAAGATCGGCCATTTAGACGATTTATACTTTGAAAACTATACGCTCCAGGCTCAAGCGTTGCTCGTAAAGATAGTTATTCCACATCTTGAGGGGCAGTTACCATAAAGCAAATGCCTAATCCGTCAGTTAAGCGGGACTGCCAAAAGCGCGCAGCTTTTTTTGCTAATAAAACAAGTCGTGAAGCAATAGATAAAATTATAAGTCAGTTACTAGATGAGAATTAATAACCAATCCTAAATTTTTTCAAAAATAAAAATCAGAAAATGCTTTTCAGCTAGAAATTCAAAATGGGGTATCGATTATTTTTGATGCCCCCCTACCAAACACAGGGTGAGCGAGCTAATCAATGCGTGACAGGTACTTGAAATACTTAACCCCCCAACCGACAGACCGATTTATTTAGACCCCAACCCTCAAGTAATTGAATTATATTACTTAAAGGCTTGATTGGAGTTGGAGAGACAAAATTTGGCTTTTTATACTGGGACGGCGGTTTGGT
>CAMDOP010000093.1 GCA_945903675.1 Crenothrix polyspora | reverse complement strand
ATCGTCTTCGATTTCAGGCCCTTCAACGACGGTAAAGCCTACGCTGGCAAATATTTTTGAAATTCTTCTGAGTGTGGTGGTTACTGGATGTAATCCGGCAACTGATTGGCCACGACCAGGCAAGGTGACATCGATGCTTTCACTAGCCAGTCTTGCGGCTAATGCGGCATCTTCCATTCGCTCTTTACAAGCTTCTAGTTGTTGCTGTAATTGTTCTTTGGCTAGATTAATGACTTGTCCGACGGAGCGTCTTTGCTCGGGATCAAGATTGCCTAATTCTTTAAGTTGTAAGGTAAATAATCCTTTTTTACCTAGGTAGTGAACGCGAACCTTATCAAGTTGATTAAGGTCACTGACTGTTGCAAGCTCTTTTAATGCCTGCGCGAGAATCTCTTCAAGGATAGCCGACAATGTTCTGCTCGCTTTAGTTGGGGAAGAATGATTTTAAAAGGGGGGCTCAGGCTATTAATCCTGAGTCAGCCGTTACTTGAAAAGCAACGACTGATTACTAAGAGCCTTTAGTTAAGAAAGACCAGGTCTTGCTTAAGGCTTACTTTGATTAGCGATAGCAATTTCTGCTATTTTTCCAAAGGATTCGATGTCGCGTACTGCGATATCGGCTAACACTTTACGATCAATTGCAACATTGGCTTTTGTTAAGCCGTTGATTAAGCGACTGTAAGAAATGCCATATAAACGCGCTGCTGCATTAATACGGACAATCCATAGTGCGCGGAATTGACGTTTTCTTTGTTTGCGATCGCGGTACGCATATTGACCTGCTTTGATGACCGCTTGTTTGGCGACGCGATAAACTCTACTGCGTGCACCATAGTAACCTTTGGCTTGTTTTAATACTTTTTTATGTCTTGCTCTGGCTGTTACGCCGCGTTTAACTCTAGGCATTCCTATTCTCCTTTATTAACTGTATGGCATCATACGTGCAGCCATGCGCACGTCTGAGGGATGAATAGTTGCGGGTGAACGTAACTGTCTTTTTCTTTTAGTGGATTTCTTAGTCAAAATGTGACGTCGATGTGATTGCCCACATTTAAAACCGCCATTGCCGGTGCGTCTAAAACGCTTTGCGGCTCCACGGTTAGTTTTTATCTTTGGCATTTGTTTGCTCCAGTATATAAAAATAAAAGTCCTTGAGATATAACCTAACAAGGCAAAATGCATGGCCCTGAAAAATTATTTGTAGCAGTATGCTACTGTTTAGCGGTCCATCCTGAACTGCTTTCTAAAGAGTATCTGTATTACAGAAGCTCTTAAGTTCATAAAAACTACTTATAGGCTACATTATAGCTTAGGGTAGTTATTAATAAGGATAGTTTTCCCTATTTTTTCTTTTTAGGCGACATTACCATAATCATTTGACGTCCTTCCATTTTTGGAAATTGTTCGACTATAGCTAGTTCTTCTAGGTCTGTTTCAATACGTTTTAATAAATCCATGCCGATTTCTCTATGTGCCATTTCTCGGCCTCGGTAACGAACGGTGATTTTTGTTTTATCACCTTCGTTAAGAAATTTAATTAAGCTACGTAGTTTAACCTGGTAATCACCTTCATCAGTGCCAGGTCTAAATTTAATTTCTTTAACCTGAATCTGTTTTTGTTTCTTTTTAGCAATTTGAAGCTTTTTGTTAAGTTCAAACTGATATTTGCCGTAGTTCATTATCTTGCAAACGGGAGGATCCGCGTTTGGTGAGATTTCTACTAAATCCAAGTCTGCTGCATAAGCAATCTGTTTAGCTTCATCTAACGAGATTATTCCTAATGCTTCACCTTCTGCGCCTGTAACTCTCACTCGTCTTGCGGTGATAAAGTCATTCAAGCGTGTTTCATCTTTTTTAGCAGCGATACCCTAATCCTCCAAAAATATAATTATATTCTATCTGCAATCTCTTGCTTTAACCGTTCGGTAAATTCAGTAACTGATAAGCTACCTAAATCATCACCTTTTTGCGTACGTACCGTAATGCGTTTTTCTTCTAATTCTTTATCGCCAATAATAACTAAATACGGTATGCGTTGCATTGAATGCTCGCGGATTTTAAACCCGATCTTCTCATTTCTCAAGTCAATTTTTACTCTGATGCCTTGTTTTTCAAGTTCGTTGAATATTTCAGAGGCATATTCAGCATGGCGGTCAGCAATATCGAGCACCATGACTTGTATAGGCGACAGCCAAACTGGAAAGGTTCCTGCGTGTTGTTCAATCAGTATGCCGATAAAGCGTTCAAGTGAGCCAAGTATGGCTCTGTGAAGCATAACAGGGGCTTGTTTTGATCCATCTTCTGCGATAAATGTGGCTCCCAAACGGCCTGGCATCGAGAAGTCAACTTGAATCGTGCCGCACTGCCAAACGCGACCGATGCAATCTTTTAATGAGAATTCAATTTTAGGGCCATAAAATGCACCTTCGCCTGGTTGTAGATCCCATTTTAAATTTTTGTTGTTGAGTGCTAATTCTAGGGCATGCTCTGCTTTATCCCATACCGAATCATCGCCCACTCTATTTTCAGGGCGTGTTGATAGTTTGATGATGACGTCTTCAAAGCCAAAGTCTTTGTAAACGGCAAATAGCATATCAATGAAAGTAGATACTTCGCCTTGGATTTGAGCTTCGGTACAAAAAATATGAGCATCATCTTGAACAAAGTTTCTGACGCGCATTAATCCATGCAATGTGCCAGATGGTTCATTACGATGACAAGAGCCAAATTCAGCTAGGCGTATTGGTAAGTCCCGATAACTTTTGATACCTTGATTATAAATTTGTACATGGCAGGGGCAATTCATGGGTTTAATTGCGTAATCACGATTTTCTGAATGGGTAGTGAAAATCATGGCACCAAACTTTTCCCAATGACCTGATTTTTCCCACAAACTTCGATCTACTAATTGCGGTGTTTTGACCTCACCATAACCATTGACACGTAATTTTTCTCGAATATATTGTTCAACTTGCTGATAAATAATCCAGCCTTTCTCATGCCAGAATACCATGCCTGGCGCTTCTTCTTGGCTGTGAAATAAGTCTAAGGTTTTAGCTAGCTTACGGTGATCACGCTTTTCAGCTTCTTCTAATCTATGTAAGTAGGCTTGTAATTCTTTTTTGTCGCCCCAAGCTGTGCCGTAAATTCGCTGTAGCATCTCATTTTCTGAGTTGCCGCGCCAATAAGCGCCGGCAATCTTCATTAATTTAAAGGCGTTTAATTTGCCAGTGCTAGGAACATGCGGTCCTCGACAAAGATCGGTAAAGCCACCTTGTTGATAAAGCGATAGGTCTTGATCTGCAGGAATAGATTTGATGATTTCGGCTTTATAAGCTTCGCCTTGATCTCTAAAAAATGAGACTGCGTCATCTCGACTTAATACTGAGCGACTAATGACTAAGTCTTCAGCAACTAATTGCTGCATTTTTGCTTCGATAACGGTTAGGTCTTCAGTGGTAAAGGGTCTTTTATAGGCAAAATCATAAAAAAAACCATTTTCGATGACGGGACCGATGGTTACTTGTGCGTCTGGAAATAATTGTTTAACAGCCTGGGCTAATAGATGAGCCGTTGAATGTCGGATGATATCGATGCCGTCTAAATCTTTTGCAGTAATGATTTGTAGGCTAGCGTCTTCATTAATTAAGGTGCTGGCGTCGACCAAAATATTATTAACACGGCCTGCTAAAGTAGCCTTCGCTAAGCCTGAACCTATCGATAAAGCGATATCTAGTACTGAAACAGCGTGATCAAATTCACGAATAGAACCGTCAGGGAGGGTAATTACAGGCATGTTTATGTTATTTTAGTTGCTACAATAAAAAAAGCACCGCTAGTGCAGTGCTTTAATGTCTGGTAGGCGCGATTGGATTCGAACCAACGACCCCCACCATGTCAAGGTGGTGCTCTAACCAACTGAGCTACGCGCCTGAAGTAGTACGTTACTTCAAGAGATCATTATTATATCAATTGATTTTGCTTTCGCAAGATTTAAATGTATTTAATTAAGGGAGGGTCATTGAGTTTATTTACTAGTAAGTCATATTTTATGAAGCTTTTTTGTTTTGAATTTTATCAATAAATTATAGGGCTAATTTCAGTGACGTTTTCGGGTATTAGATTTTATTTGTTATTTTTAAGTAGAATGCTGTATTTATGCAGGTAAAAAAGTTTGTAAATAGCTTTAGACTGTCGCCAACTTAACTTACAAGTGTTATAGTTCAGCGCATATTTTGAGTACTAATTAATGGTGTTCAAATCCTAAGCAACTTTCTTCTCAATTAATGGAGCATTTAATTTATGAGTGAATTTATAATCGCCGTCATAGTCATCTCAGCCGTACTGATGTTTATTTCTAAAGCACGAAAAAAGTCAGATGAAGAGAAAAGAGAAGTGTCTCCTCATAAAGCTTCCGTGTCAGAAGTTAAACCTATTGTTAAGCCGTTAACTACTAATGATGCTGCTGCTCCAGAAAGTGCGCCTATCATTAAAGCTGAAGAAAATGTTGTTGTCGCCATCTCACCCAAAGTGGCTGTTTCTTCAAAAGAAACAACTAAAGATATTCAGATACCTAAAGACTCATCTTTGAGGCGACATGCTTTAAATCAAATGCATTCGCTACTTGAGTTTTGTAAAGAAAATCGACCTACTGACTCTTCATTAAGTCGTCACTATGATCAGTTAGTTGAACTTAAATTGAATGACTATACAAATGATGCTGACGAAATCTTGTTTCTATTAAGTTTTTACGAAAATCACTTTAAAGAAGAAGTGGCTACAGAAATAGCCTCCGTTAAAACTAATGTTAATACTACATCGACTTCAGATATAGATACAAAAAAAACAACACTACCAGAAGATTCAGCATTAAGACGACATGCTATGCAACTTCCAAACAATTAATTATTAGTATCAAAGACAGTCCTCAACTTCTATTTAATTAGGAGGGGAGGGCTAGCAGTATATTTATGTAAATATCATTTGAAGTTTTAGTCACTTTAAGCAATAGTCGACTTGAGTTGCTAATAGTGCATTAGGTGACTGAAAAGCTTTCGCCGCAGCCACAAGTACCCTTTACATTAGGGTTGTTGAATTTAAAAGCTTCATTAATACCTTCTCTACGATAATCTAACTCTATACCGTCAACAAACTCTAGATCGCTTTGCGAGACTATAACGCTCACGCCAAAGTTTTCAAATATATGGTCATTTTCATTTAGTGTGTCTGCGTAATCAAGAACATAGGCATAACCGGAGCAGCCGGATTTCTTGACGGCTAATTTTAAGCCTAGGCCTTTGCCGCGTTTTTCTAATTGCTTTTTAATTTGACTAGCAGCACTTTCAGTAACTGTAACAGGCATATTGTTCTCTTTATGCTTGGTAAACCAAGACTTTTAATAGTTGAATAAAGTTTGAAATTTCTTTCTGCGTATTACCTATACCTAAGCTGATGCGGATTGCACTTTTAGCAAGTGTTGATTCTACCCCCATAGCGATAAGTGCAGGGCTAGGTTCTTTTCCTCCACTAGCACAGGCCGAGCCGCTGGAAATTGCGTAGCCTTTTTGATCTAATTTCATTAGTAGCATTTCTCCATCTATTTCAGGCATACCAAATAATACTGTATTGGGTAAGCGCTCTGAATCTTCAGCAAAAATACTCAAATTAGGGATGGTTTTGAGTTCGACTTCCAGTTGTAATCTTAAGCTCAGAAGCTGCGCACTACGTTCAAATAGTTCTGTCTTTGCAAGTTCTGCGGCTTTTCCAAAGCCGACGATAGCAGCCACATTTTCTGTGCCGGCTCTATGCTCATGCTCCTGTCCACCACCGATAAGTATGGGGTTTATTTTTAAGCCTTTTTCATAGATTAACGCACCACAACCTTTAGGTCCATATATCTTATGACTCGACAGAGACATTAAGTGCACAGCGAGTTGCTTAAACGATACTGGTATTTTGCCTAAGGCCTGTACAGCATCCGTATGTACCTTGACATTATTGGCTCTTAATTGTTGAGTAATTGTCGTCAGATCTTGAATAACACCTGTTTCGTTATTGGCTAGCATAATTGAGACTAAGTCAGCTTGATCAATAATTAATTGATCAAGCGTAGCCTTGTTGATTAATCCTTGGCTATCTACATTGATATGACTTAACTTAATATTTTTTTTTTGTAAACTTACAGCGCATTCACTAATGGATGGGTGCTCTGTAGAAGATATAGCTAGTTTACCATGAGGTACTAAGGTTGCTAATGCCAAATTATTCGCTTCAGTGCCACCGCTAGTGAAAATGATTTGTGAAGCTGGTGCATCGACCAATGTTGCAATTTGTTCGCGAGCATTATCAATGGCGCTGCGAACTAACCTTCCTTGGCGGTAAAGGCTTGAAGGATTACCGTAAAAGGTGCTTAGAAACGGCAGCATCGCTTCTAATACACGATTATCTAGGGGTGTTGTGGCATTGTGATCAAAATAGATCATTCATTCATTCATTCATTCATGCTGGCGAGTAATTCGGTATGCCTATGTATTTCAATGACTTGCTCTGCTTCTTGATCTTGTCTTTTAGCAACGGTTTGTACGTGATGCTTTTCTAAAAGTTGAGCCAGAGTGATGCCTTTAAGATAATCTCTGATTTGATCGCTTAATCCCATCCATAACTCGTGAGTTAAGCAGGATTGGTCTTTTTGGCAATTTGCTTCGCCACCGCATTTAGTCGCATCTATAGGTTCATCAACAGCAGCAATAATATCTGCTATATTAATTTTATCTGCGGTGTCTGCAAGAGTATAACCGCCACCTGGCCCTCGAATACCTTTAACCATATTGGCGCGACGTAAACGTGAAAATAACTGCTCTAAGTAAGACAAAGAAATAGTTTGTCTTGCTGCGATATCGGTTAAAGTCACAGGCTTTACGTCGCTGTGAAAAGCTAGGTCGAGCATTGCCGTTACTGCATAACGACCTTTAGTAGTTAGGCGCACTATAAAATCCCTTCAATAAAGTAAGTAATAGCTGTCACTATACTTAACCCAGCAAAATAGTCAACTTTAAATAAGGCTATTTATCGGTACTTATTATTTACTTTTTTGATTGTCTTGCGACATTCTTAAAATGCCGCGCAGTATATCTAGTTCTTTAGTATCTAACTGAGTCCGATTATAAATACGTCGTAAGCGGCGCATGATAGAGTTAGATTTATCGGGGTGCATAAAGCCTATGTCCGATAAGGTTTCTGCCAAATGCGTATAAAAAGATTCTACTTGTTGGGCAGTGGCTTTGATTTTTTTTTCTGAATCACCTATGATTACTGGTGTTTGCGTATGGCTAGCAACAAATAACTCATAGCAAACGACTTGAACGGCAGCGGCTATATTTAATGAACTGTATTCTGTATTACAGGGGATTCGTAAAAGAAAATGGCATAAGTCGAGTTCATGATTCTTTAGACCTGAGTTTTCTCGGCCAAAAATAATTGCGATTTTTTGATTAGAATTTTTTGTGGCAGCTAGGTCTGCACATTCGCGAGGACTTATTTCTGGCCAACTTATAGTACGTGATCTTGCACTAGCGCCAATGACTAATTGGCAGTCTGCGATGGCAGCTTGTAAGCTTTCATAAACTTGTGCGCGAGCTAAAATATCATCTGCACCAGCAGCTCTTGAGGTTGCTTCGGCACAAGGAAAAATTTTAGGAGCGACTAAGCAAAGGTTAGTCATGCTCATGTTTTTCATGGCCCGAGCTACTGCGCCAATATTTCCTGGATGGGATGTTTCGACCAAAACAATTTTAATATGTGATAGCAAGAGTGCCGTCCTTAGTTAAAAATAAACAAATTTTAGCAAAATTTTTGCTATCATTGTGCGTTTTCTACGCTCATTAAGAATCTGCCTATGCAACCCATGTTAAATATTGCCGTCCGTGCTGCTAGAAGCGCCGGCGACTTAATTCTTCGTTCTGCCGACAATGTTGGCCGCCTGCACATCGATCAAAAAGGCAAGAATGATTATGTTAGCGAAGTCGATCGCATGGTTGAGCGAGATATTATTGGCATCATTAAAGCCTCTTTTCCTGAGCATAGCATACTTGCAGAAGAAAGTGGCGAGCATCCGGGTAATGATTATGTTTGGGTTATTGATCCGCTTGATGGAACCACTAATTTCTTACATGGCTTTCCTCAGTACGCCGTTTCTATTGCCTTAAAATATAAAGGTAAGCTTGAGGTTGGGGTTATTTATGATCCTTTACGTGATGAATTATTTACTGCTAAACGTGGCGGTGGTGCCATGTTAAATAATCGTCGCCTTAGAGTCACTCAACAAACGAGTTTAAAAAGCGCTTTAATTGGCACTGGCTTTCCTTTTAAGACCGATAAATACATAGATGCTTATCTTGGTATGTTTAAGGCATTAACAACTGAATGTGCTGGAATTCGACGAGCAGGCGCTGCCGCTTTGGATTTGGCCTATGTAGCGGCTGGTCGATTAGATGGTTTTTGGGAAATAGGCTTGATGGAATGGGATATGGCCGCAGGCATTTTGTTAATAAAAGAGGCGGGTGGTGTCGTTACCGACTTTTCTTTTAATGATAATTATCTACAATCCGGCAATTTGATTGCAGGCAGCCCTAAAATGCATCAGCTGATGTACCAAATGATAGAACCCCATGTTACTGAGAATTTAAAATAAGCTATTTTAAAAGTTTACGCTGCGGTTTTTTTAACCGCAGCAATGAGCAAAAAACAACTTAAGCAATAGAGCTACGAAAAGTTAGCTTAGCGACTCGCTGCTTTTATAATATTAATTAGGTGTAAAACTAAGCGTTTATTATCATTATATTGTGTGTGGTATTATAAGCTCGTCCCGTTCCTGACTGTTGTTTGGGTATTCAATATTTTATATTACATAGTTATAGGTGAATTTATGTGTTTTAGTGCCAATATGTCACTAGGTTTAGGCGTTATCGGTTTAACTGCTGCTAGTATTACTTATCTAGATAAAACAGAAACATTTTGGGTGCGAGCTGCACGAGCTTATGCCATATTCCATTTTTCATTAATGGAGTTTATTCAATATTTTGCTTACCCAGTAGCTGATCAATGTGGCTATGGCAGTAACTTTTTTTTAAGTGAGTTATCCACTTACCATATTGCTCTTCAAGCTTTTGCGATTATGCCTGCACTGGCCACTTATTCCACTGATAAAACCGCTCTTAAACAAGCCACTATTTTCGGTGGTAGCTTAAGCGCGTTATTTATGATTTGTTCAGCATTACCTAAAGAATTGCAGCTGTTTGATGGCGCGCCCAACTTCATCGGCAACATGATCTCTTGTTTATTTATGGGTACTTATCATATCGGCTATCGTATATCGAGTGCATTTGGTGCTTTTGTTACTCATGGATCATTGTTCGCGCTTGCTTTAAGTGGCTATGTTTGGAAAAACAACTGGAGAATTTCGAGTTACCATTTATTCATGGCGCTGATGACCTTGTTCATGCCCCAGTGGTTGCTAGGCGTATCAACCGGTGAAGCCGCCGCGATTTATTGCTTTTATTCCATACCGATTACTATCAGTTTTATGCCTTATTTTAAGAACTTCTTTAGTGCTGAAAAATATATAGATACGCCTGATTACGCTTGAAGACTATGGCTGGGATTAATTTTTAAAGTTGATAATCATTCTTAAATGCTGACTTAAACGAAAAGCCATCAAATTATATCTTCTTATCTCCAACGGGCATATGTATGGCCATTTTCAATTGCCATACATATGCCATCTCTGGTATTTATGGTTCTAGCTAATCTAATTGCACTATTTTGTATAGTACAAAAGAAGCCCATGTTTATCGTTGCGAATTATTATCCAGCCTGCATTAAGTAATGTTTGTTGATCATTTTTAGGTAATGGCAAATCTGTTGCTTCAATTCCAAATCGACCTGGAAAAAAACCTATTTGAATAGGTCTATTTTTGGACTTTTTTTGTATGTCAGTTATTGCATCAATTAAATTATTATAGCCTTCATGATCAGCAATTAAGTTTTGCATGTTTTTGTTGTGAGTAAGATGGACTGGCTCGATTTGCCTTGTGCGAGAGGCGCATTCGATACGAAACACATAGGCCCAATTCGAAATTAAAAATGCATTACTTTCCTCATTTTCTATTGCACACAAGTCATTTTTACCAGTTTCATAAGCATTGAGAAGCATAGCATAATCTTTGTTTCTATCCTGAAAGGCCTCTGTGTATAAAGCATAATGTGTGTGAAAAAAAACTAAAGCGATAACTAGAATCACTTTAAATACACGTAGTGTTTTAGTCAAATGACCTGTGGTAACGCTTAAAACAGGCATAAGTAAAATTGCGAGTAAAAAAGGCGTGTATTGTAAAGTGTGGCGAACACTGATGAGTTCGCCCCATTGATAGCGAGTACGTGCTGCTATAACAATAGCGGAACCAATAACAATATAGGTTGCAGAAAAAACCATGGGTGTTTCCCTTAAAACAAAGGACAACAAGAAAATACACAAAAAAACAGCCCTCCCAAGAGCGCAGTGAAGCTTTTATTTGTATTTTACAAAATAGAGTGACCGCTACAAAAAGAAGAGTGATATTGACTTAAGTTTTAAATAAAGAAAAGGCTTGCAATTCCAAAATAAATTTTTTCAGATTTTACGTTTTTTACCCTTTAACGGAAAATCTGCATGAATAATAA
>CAMDOP010000092.1 GCA_945903675.1 Crenothrix polyspora | reverse complement strand
ATCCAACCGGCACTCGCTAAATAAGGTCCAAAAGGAATAGGCTTGCTGTGATGGTGTTTATTAAAAACAATTAAGATGACGCCAATCGTAGCGCCTACTAATGATGATAATAGGATGATTATAGCTAAATATTTCCAGCCTAACCAAGCCCCAAGTACCGCTAGTAATTTAAAATCACCATAGCCCATGCCTTCCTTGCCTGTGGCTAATTTAAAGAGTTGATACACAGACCAAAGTATTGCATAACCGCCAATGGCGCCGATGATGCTGGCGTGGGAGTCTGTGTATATTCCGAATAAGCTTAAAAACAAACCTAGCCAAAGTAAAGGTAATGTAATGCTGTCAGGGAGTAATTGATGATCTATATCAATGAAGCAGAGTGCAATAAGTGACCATGTGAGCGGTAATGCAAATAAGGTTTGAGTTGTATCACCAAAATGATAGGCGACTATTGCAGAGCTCATGACAGTTAATGCTTCAATTAACGGATAGCGAACTGAAATGGCCTTATTGCAACAAGCGCAGCGACCTCGTAAAAAAATATAACTAATAATAGGTATATTTTGATAGGGTTTTATGGCTGTATTGCAATGTGGGCAGTAAGATAAAGGCAGGGCTAGATTGAATGATTCTGAAAGATTTTCTTCCTCATGATCAATCTTTAGATAATCATTGCATTCTATACGCCAATTTCGCTGCATCATGAGCGGTAAGCGATATATAACTACATTGAGAAAGCTTCCTACCAATAAACCAACCAGCGCTACCAAGCTTATAAGTATATAAGGTATTGTTAATAGACTATTTAACGGTTCTAGTATGGTCATTGTGAAAGGTCGCTGTTTTATACTTTAGCAGAATACGTTGTTTTGTTATTCTATTCTAGTTGCTATGTCTTTATGTTAGATTGCAGCAGTATATGATGCTTTCTCATTCAATTCGTGATTTTTTTGTATAAACCTGACAGTTATGGCCGTAGACAACAAGCTTAGTATTATGACTGTAAATTGTAAGGCGCCTCTTTTAGATGTGGTCGTCGCAGGCGATTGGCTTTTGGATAGTCAGATTCCTGATCTTGAACTTGTTTTAGCGCAATTGGGTGATGGCTCACAGTTTAAACAACTTGTTTTTTCTACCGAAGCATTAGGGCGATGGGATAGTTTACTGATGACTGAGTTAATAAGGCTAATAGCTTATAGTGAAGAAAAAGACATTTTTGTTGATACAAAAACGTTGCCCAGTGGGATTCAGGGTTTATTAGCTTTAGTGTCTGCTGTGCCAGAGCGAGCTGGTGTTAGGCGGCAATTGATTCAGGTTCCGTGGTTAGAGATGATCGGCAATAGCGGCTTACATTTGCAGAATGATATTAATGCGTTAATTATTTTTATCGGCAACTTGACGTTAAGTGTTGCGGCTTTTTTTCGAGGAAAGGCACATTTTCGTTGGCTAGATTTATGGAGAAATATTCAAGATTGTGGCCCTTCTGCACTTCCTATTATCACCTTAATTAGTTTACTGGTTGGCTTGATATTGGCATTTGTAGGTTCGGTACAGTTATCGTTATTTGGTGCTCAGCTTTATATCGCTGATCTGGTAGGTTTGGGCATGTCTCGAGAAATGGGCGGATTAATGACGGCTGTTATTATGTCTGGTCGAACCGGGGCGGCTTATGCAGCACAATTAGGTACTATGCAGGTAAATAATGAGATTGATGCCTTGGAGACTATGGGCTTTGATCCTATGGAGTTCTTGGTTTTGCCTCGCGTTCTTGCACTTATTTTCGTGATGCCTTTGCTTTGTTTGTATGCAGATTTGATGGGCATTATCGGAGGCGCTCTTGTTACGGTGAATTTTTTTGAAGTATCTTTGGTTGAGTATTTGCACCGTACCGTTAATTCAATTCATATACTGGATCTTTCGGTAGGTGTTTTTAAATGCGCTGTTTTTGGTGTCTTGATAGCCTTATCTGGTTGTATGAGAGGCATGCAATGTGGTCGCAGTGCTTCAGATGTGGGCGACGCGACGACTTCTGCGGTAGTGACAGGGATTGTTTTTATTGTTATCGCGGATTCTTTGATGACCATCATCTGTAATCGTTTGGGAATTTAATTGATGAGTAGTCCGTGTCTTAGTATTAAGAATATGACCATGGCATATGGTGATTTCATTATTCAGCGTGATCTGGATTTTACTATTAATCGTGGTGATATTTTTGTCATTATGGGCGCTAGTGGCTGTGGTAAAAGCACTTTATTGATGCATCTTATTGGCTTGCATAGGCCAATTTCTGGTGATGTATTTTATGGTGATGAAAGTCTCTGGCAGGCTGATTATAAAACTAGGCAACGTTTATTGCGGCGGACTGGAGTGCTTTTTCAAAGTGGTGCTTTGTTAAGTTCTATGACTTTAGCTGAAAATGTAGCTCTGCCATTGACTGAGCACACCCGATTAGGTGCGCAGCGCATACGTCAATTAGTCTCCTATAAGCTTGCTTTAGTCGGATTAGCTGGCTTTGAAGATTACTATCCTGCCGAACTCAGTGGTGGCATGCAGAAACGAGCAGGATTAGCAAGGGCTATGGCCTTAGATCCTGAGATTTTGTTTTTTGATGAGCCTTCTGCTGGACTTGATCCTGTAAGTGCTAAATTGCTGGATGATTTAATCCGAAGTCTGCGTGATCATTTGGGAGCCACAATAGTTATTGTGACTCATGAGCTAGCGAGTATTTTTGCTATAGGTACTTATTCGGTGTTTCTTGATATGGACTCTAAAACTATGATCGCTAGTGGCCCTCCAAAACAACTACTCGCTGAGTCTCGTGATCCGAAAGTGTTACGCTTCCTTACTCGAGGCGCATCAGAAAACTCAAATTTTTCTGCAATAAAAGCATCAGGGGCATGAATCGTTATGAGTAAACCCGTTAATCCTTTCACCATTGGTGCATTTCTGGTGGGTTCTTTGATTTTGATAATAAGCGCTATCTTGGTATTTGGTGGCGGCCAGTTATTAAAGAAAAAATCTCAGTATGTGATTTATTTCGATTCCGCCTTAAACGGACTGAATGTAGGTGCGCCTGTTAAATTACAAGGTGTGCAGATAGGCATGGTGAAGGAGATTTCCATCGAGCTTGATCAACATGCTACGCGGATTACTAAGCCAGTGGTGATCGAAATTGATTCAGATATGGTCTTAGATGCTGATGGCCATTCTTTTAATATGGCAAGCTCTTTAGAACAGCGTCAGCAAAATGCTAAGCAGTTGATTGATGCGGGTATTAAAGCTCAGTTGCAAACACAAAGTTTATTAACAGGGCTGTTGTATGTGGAATTTAATTTCTATCGCAACGAACCACTTCATTTGACAGGGCTTAATTACAAAGACCTCCCTGAATTGCCTGCCGTTCCAACCACGGCAGATCAAATCAAAAACACAGCTGATGAAATAATAACGAAATTTCGGCAACTACCTATTGAAGAGATCGTTAAAGATTTGGCTGCAACCTTAAAAGAAATACGCGAAATAACCACTTCTGACGAGCTTAAAAAGAATCGGGTAGTCTTGGCTAAAACATTAAATGAAACCGAAAAGTTAGTAGCTAGCTTGAATCAGAATCTTTCTCCATTACTAATTAATATGAATGGGACGGTCGTTGACACGCGGGTTATGGTGCAAGAGTTTACGCATGAATTACACCCAGTGTTACTGTCAACTGAAAAGACGCTTAATACAGCGACTGATGTATTAAAGGAATCTAAGCAGGCCTTAGGTTCCGTAGAGGCTCTGACTGCTTCTGATGCGCCATTATGGCAATCTTTGGAATCTCTTCGAGATGCTGCGAACTCTACTAAAGCGTTGACAGATTATCTTGAGCGTCATCCAGACTCAATCATTTATGGAAAGGAATAGGCGGTTTATGGGCTTAAATGTCAATTGTAAAATGAGTAACAAGGCTATGTTTTTAGTGACGGGTCTAATGCTGGTGATATTTCTAAGTGCTTGCATGCGTAGCAATAAACCTGTGCAGTTTTATAGACTTAATGCTGGGGTTGCAATGTTAGATGCTATTCAGATGCCTGAGTCTACTAATCAAGCCGTGATAGGTTTGGGGCCTATACGTATTCCCGATTACTTGAATAGGCCGCAAATGGTTATGGCCATTAGCGAAAACCAGTATCAGTTGTCTGAAGAGCATCGTTGGGCGGAGCGTTTGGATCAAAATATTTCTTTGGCCTTGACTAAGTTCTTGCCTAGTCAGCTGGGTTCGAGTCGAATCGTGCGATATCCCTGGGCCCAGCGCCAAGCTATCGATTACCAAGTAAGTATTGATATTATCGAGTTTCATATTGATGCGCTAGGGCAAAGCCGATTAACTGCACTATGGCTAATCAAGCGTAAAGATCAGCCTGATTTAAGTCGACGATTTACTTATCAAGTTTCCGCTTCGACGACTGATTACGAAGTCATGGTGAGTGCTCAAAGTGCTTGCTTAACAAAGCTGGGGCAAGATATCGCAGTCACCTTAAAGCAGTTAATAAAAGAAGGTGTTGGTAACTGAGGTTACACAGTAACGTTGTTTTGCTCTCGTTTGCCGCGCCGAGCACCGCAGGTTTTGTTGGGATTAGCCCGAAGGGGCGCGGCATGGATGCCGCGCGTCGGTAGGAGGGCAGGACGCCCTCTCTCTCGACCCACGACACAACCGAGGAGCGCAGGAAGCAGCGGCAATCGAGCCGCCTTTTCTTTGGATACTTTCTTTTGGCGGAGCAAAAGAAAGTATCTCGCCTTCGGGTGCGATAACCCGATTAACACATCGTCGCGATAGCGACTTCATTGTTTTTTTTATAAGTCGCTGAATGGCTGCATAACATCAGTTGAGCATTAAAAAATCGCTTAATGGCTTTAACCAATGAGTTGTTTATGTAAAATAAGTTCTAAAACTAGTTTGCTGCCAAAGTAAGCCAGTAATAACAATACAAAGCCAATAAGTGTCCATTGTATGGCTGTTTTCCCGCGCCATCCGTAGCGACTTCTTCCCATTAATAGGCCTGAAAAAATTAGCCATGCCAATATGGATAAAACAGTTTTATGGGCTAGATGTTGTGCAAATAAATTCTCTATAAATAAAAAGCCACTGACTAATGAAATGGTGAGAAATGTCAGGCCAGTGGCTAGCATTTGAAATAATAAGGCTTCCATGGTCTGCAGTGGTGGTAAGGATAGGACGAAGCGTTTAGGGGGGTGACTTCTTAATTGCTGTTCTTGAATGGTTAGTAAAATAGCTTGTAGCGCAGCAATGTTTAATAAACTAAAGGCAATTATAGACGTTAAGATATGGGTGCTCATAGCCCAGTTGTGTTGGGCTAGAATGTGGGTTTCATCTGCGAAATTCACAGCTAATCCTAGCATTAGTGCAGCAATAGGAAATAATGCGATGCCTAATTTCTCGACAGGTTTGTTGAGGGCGGCAATTAATAACAAGAGTGCGACTATCATGGCAATTAATGAACTGGTGCTAAAAAAGCTAAAGCTAAAGCCATTGTTTTGTAGAAAAAGAA
This sequence comes from Crenothrix polyspora, assembly GCA_945903675.1. GTDB lineage: Bacteria > Pseudomonadota > Gammaproteobacteria > Methylococcales > Methylomonadaceae > Methylobacter_C. Next base: position 5,262 of record CAMDOP010000092.1, on the reverse strand, counting down.
TGCCGGTATAAAAAAGATGGCTGATCACCGCTGTCCATGCCAGATAAAAAGGATATCGTGGTATTTTACTTTGATTGATATGTCTAGCAATCAACGCAGAGCTTGCCAGATAAGAACTGATAGACAGAGTAGCGAGTGCGGTTGTGATCATGGGGTTGGCGTCCATTTTCTAGCTGGATAGTTGTATGCTGATAAGCTCTATCTATTCGTAGTCATAATAGAGTGTTGTTGTTGCTAAGGTGTGCAAAGATTTTAATGAATATGGTAATATACCCAGCTCAATAGTCCTAGTGCATTTGCACTAGCGGGCAGTTTACTTATATTAATAATAAAGACCTGGATATGTTTGATAATTTAACCGATCGATTAAGTCTTACACTTAAAAAACTCAAGGGTCAGGGTCGTCTGACTGAAGATAATGTCAAGGAAGTGCTGCACGAAGTGCGGACAGCTTTGCTTGAAGCGGATGTGTCCTTGCCAGTTGTTACGGACTTTATTGAGCGTGTCAAAATAGGTGCTTTAGGACAAGACGTACAAAGTAGTCTGTCACCTGGTCAGTCTATGATTAAACTGGTTCAAGCTGAATTAGTTAAGGTGATGGGCGAGGCGAATGAAGCGCTTAATTTGAGAGCGGTCCCTCCTGCTATTATCTTAATGGCTGGTTTGCAGGGAGCGGGTAAAACGACTTCAGTCGCTAAACTAGGTCGTTGGCTGCAAGAGAATCAAAAGAAAAAAGTTGGTGTGGTCAGTACTGACGTTTATCGTCCTGCGGCGATTAAGCAATTACAAATGTTGGCTAATGAGGTTTCATTAGATTTCTTTGAGAGTGATATCACTCAGAAGCCGGTAGATATAGCTCTAAATGCTATTGATGCTGCGAAGAGAAAGTTTTTAGACGTCATTATTATCGATACGGCAGGTCGTTTGCATATCGATGATGAAATGATGGGCGAAATTAAAGCGCTACATGCCGCGATTAATCCTATTGAAACCTTATTTGTTGTTGATAGTATGACCGGGCAAGATGCCGCGATTACTGCAAAAGCGTTTAATGATGCCTTACCATTAACGGGTGTCATTCTAACTAAGGCTGATGGTGATGCTCGAGGTGGTGCGGCACTGTCTATACGTCATGTAACCGGCAAGCCTATTAAGTTTATAGGTGTTGGTGAAAAGACTGATGCTTTAGAGCCTTTTTATCCTGATCGTATTGCTTCCCGTATTTTAGGTATGGGCGATATGCTAAGTCTTATTGATGAGATTGAGCAAAAGGTTGATAAAGAAAAAGCAGAAAGGCTAGTTAAGAAGATTCAGAAAGGCCAAGGCTTTAATTTAGAGGACTTTCGTGAGCAATTGCAAGAAATGCAGCGCATGGGTGGTGTCGGATCTATGCTAGAAAAGTTGCCTGGCATGAATGCTGTGCCTTCTGAAATGAAAGCACAAATTAACGATAAGATGCTTGCTAGGCAGATTGCCGTCATTAGTTCAATGACTATGCAAGAGCGACGGTTCCCTGATTTAATTAAAGGTAATCGTAAAAAACGTATTGCCAATGGTTGCGGTCAAGAATTGCATGATGTTAATCGAATGCTAAAGCAATTCTTAATGATGCAAAAAATGATGAAGAAATTTAAATCCGGTAATATTGCCAATATGGTACGTGGTATAAAAAATAATGTTCGTGGTATGAAGCGTTAATTTTTTATATTTTTAATGATAATTAAGTTATAACTCGGCGCTGTTTTTGATTTATTCTAATTTGTACTTCACTTAAAGAAAAAATCGCGTAGAATAGGCCGATTAATAATGACCCAATGTTTTAAAGGAACTTAGATGGTAACTATTCGTCTTTCAAGAGGCGGCGCAAAGAATCGCCCTTTCTATCACGTTGTTGTAACAGATAGCAGAAGCGGCCGTGATGGTCGTTATATTGAACGAATTGGATTTTTTAATCCACTTGCTCGTGGTAATGAAGAAACTTTGCGTTTGGACTGTGCACGTGTTGATTACTGGAAAGGCAAAGGCGCCCAACCTTCTGAACGCGTTGCTAAACTGATCAAAGACGCTATTAAGGCTGCTGCGTAAGCTGTTGACTAAGCAAGCGCTAGTCAATGTTGGAAAGATTTCCGGCGTTTTTGGTGTTAAAGGCTGGGTTAAAGTGTTTTCTTTTACTGATTTCAGAGAGAATATATTAAGTTATTCTCCTTGGTTATTAATGAAAGACGGTGAAAGCAAACACGTTAAAGTCATTGATGGCAAGTTACAAGGTAAGGCAGTCGTTGCCCAGTTAGATGGTGTTAATGACAGAGATTTGGCGGCTAGCTTTATGGGTTGGGATATATTTATCACCCCTGAACAATTGCCAAAATCAGCACAAGACGAATATTACTGGTCTGACTTAATAGGTTTACAGGTTGAAACCGATTTAGGTGTGCCACTAGGTATTGTTGATGGTTTACTAGAAACCGGCGCTAATGATGTTGTTATTATCAAAGGTGAGCGGGAGCGAGTTATTCCGTTTTTACAAGGACAGACTATAAAGTCTATAGATCTTGATGCCGGTCGTATGATTGTCGATTGGGATCCTGATTTTTAAGACTTATTATGCGTTTTGATGTAGTCACTTTATTTCCAGACATGGTAAGCGCCGCTGCAAGTTATGGCGTAACCGGTCGAGCAATAGAGCGAGATATAGTTAGTTTGTCGGTATGGAATCCACGAGACTATACACAAGACAGACATCGTACGGTTGATGATAGACCTTACGGTGGTGGACCAGGAATGGTCATGAAATATCAGCCCTTGCATGATGCTGTTCTAAGTGCAAAGCAAGCGGGTAATGGCAAGGCAAAAGTGGTTTATTTAAGTCCGCAAGGTAGACTGATCACTCAAGCAATGTTAGCTGAAGCCTGTGATATCTCTCAGCTAATTTTAGTTGCCGGTCGCTATGAAGGTGTTGACGAACGTTTTGTCGATCTAGATTGCGACGAAGAATGGTCTATTGGTGACTATGTTATTAGTGGCGGCGAGTTGGCTGCCTTGATAGTTATTGATGCTGTCACGCGGTTATTGCCTGGCGTACTAGGTGATGAGACTTCGGCTCAGCAAGACTCTCATGCAGATGGCTTGTTGGATTGTCCGCATTTTACTCGCCCAGAACAGTTAGAAGGCCATGCTGTTCCAGACGTTTTACTGGGTGGCAATCATGCCGAGATAGACCGTTGGCGCATGAAACAGATGGTCGGCAGAACCTGGCAAAGACGGCCAGATTTATTACAAAAAAAGAATTTAAGTGCAGAGCAGGAACATCTGCTGCAACAATTTAAAAGTGAAGTTGAATAGGGTGTGGTTATGAGCAATATTATTGAAGAGTTGGAAAGAGAACAACTAAGAGAAATTCCTGAATTTAATCCAGGAGATACGGTTGTTGTTCAAGTTAAAGTAAAAGAAGGCGAGCGTGAACGTATTCAGGCTTTTGAAGGTATCGTGATTGCAAAACGTAATCGTGGTTTAAATTCTGCTTTCACCGTAAGAAAGATTTCTCACGGTACAGGTGTTGAGCGTGTTTTTCAAACTCATAGCCATATCATTAGTGAGATTACAGTTAAGCGTCGCGGCGCTGTTCGTAGAGCTAAATTGTATTACTTACGTGACTTGACAGGTAAGGCAGCTCGTATTAAAGAAAAGCTATAAGGTTTCTTAATAGAGTTAAACTAAAAAGGCAGCCCTTAAGCTGCCTTTTTTATGCGCGCTTATTTAATCGATAAGCTACAATCGCTGTCATAAAGATTCAAGTGCTTCTATCAATAAGGCTAGCAACTTATAGCGAGATAGATATTAGGATTAATCTTTCGCCTTTCGCCCTTTGTCTGCGCTTAGGACAGTCCTGTCTAAAAGTGAACGATTAAGCAAAACCGTCCTGTTTTAAATGGGTAGCCATAAATAATGAGCAAGCAAGAAAAATCCTTAACGATGACGGTGTTAATGACCCCAGACATGGCTAATTTCTCAGGACATGTGCATGGTGGCTCTTTACTCAAGTTATTAGATCAAGTGGCTTATGCCTGTGCAGCAAAATATTGTAAAAGTTATGTGGTGACTGCGGCACTCGATCAAGTGTTTTTTAAGCAGCAAGTGAATGTCGGTGAGCTGGTAACCTTCGATGCACGCATCAATCATGTCGGCAGGTCTTCAATGGAAGTTGAAGTCAGTGTGGTAGCCGAACATTTAAGAACACAAGAAAAGCGACAGACCACTTCTTGTTTTTTTACCATGGTGGCCATGGATGAACAGGGTAAATCCATAGCGGTACCTGGTTTATTACTAGAAACCGAGGCTGAAAAAAAGCGCTATAAAGAAGCGGAACAACGTAAGACATTGCGTCAAGCTAGTTTATATAAAGTACAAAAACATAATGTTACGTTATCAGAAGGTGAGTTTTAAATGGGACTGCAAGAAAACTTCGAACAACTACCTTTAAAGGAGTTTGCTGAGAAAGCTTATCTGGATTATTCCATGTATGTGATACTCGATAGAGCTTTGCCACATATTGCTGATGGATTAAAGCCCGTACAGCGACGCATAGTCTATGCCATGTCTGAGCTAGGGCTAACCGCTTTAGCCAAATATAAGAAATCGGCACGTACAGTGGGTGATGTCTTGGGTAAGTATCATCCTCATGGTGATTCTGCCTGTTATGAAGCCATGGTCTTAATGGCGCAAAACTTTTCTTATCGCTATCCGTTGGTTGATGGTCAAGGTAACTGGGGCTCACCTGATGATCCTAAGTCTTTCGCAGCCATGCGTTATACCGAATCTCGGTTAACCGCTTATGCGCATACCTTACTAAGTGAATTAGGGCAGGGCACGGTAGAGTGGGCAGATAATTTTGATGCCACGTTAAAAGAGCCTATCTTAATGCCGGCCAGATTGCCAAATATTCTGCTGAATGGCACGATGGGTATTGCCGTCGGTATGGCCACAGATATACCTCCGCATAATTTGCGGGAAGTCGCTAGCGCTTGTATACAATTATTAGATGAGCCCGAGAGCACACTAGAAACCTTATTCAATTTTATTAAAGGTCCAGATTATCCGACGGATGCAGAAATCATCACCTCTGCTGAAGATATACAAAAAATGTACTTAACAGGTGGCGGTTCGATAAAAATGCGTGCTATCTATGAAGCTGAAGATGGCAATATCGTTATTACCGCGCTACCTCATCAGGTGTCGGGTTCTAAATTAATGGAGCAAATTGCC
>CAMDOP010000091.1 GCA_945903675.1 Crenothrix polyspora | reverse complement strand
AAGCAACTGCCGAATCCAGGATTACTGACTAAGTTAATATGACCACCCATTAGTTGAATCAACTCTTGACTAATCACTAAGCCTAGCCCCGTCCCGTCATAGCTTCTGGAAAAACCATCTTCTACCTGACTAAAAGGCTTAAACAATTTATCTTGTTGCGCTGCACTAATCCCGATACCCGTATCATGAACAGAAAATAATAAGCACGCTTCGGTAGCGGTTAAGTGTTGCAGGGTAATACTCAGTTTAACTTCGCCTTGTTGGGTAAATTTGACGGCATTACCCAGCAGATTAATCAGCACTTGTCTCAAGCGGACTCTGTCACCGACCAACTTATCGGGTATATTCTTCGCTATATCTAAGCTTAAGACCAAGCCTTTTGCCTGCGCAGCCTTAACAAACAGATTATAGATGGGCGTCAGCAGACCCTTTAGCTCAAAAGGACTGAGAATAATGCTCATGTGTCCAGCCTCGAGCTTGGATATATCCAGAATATCGTTAAGGATAATGAGTAAATGATTGGAGGCGGTATTGATGTCTTGTAAATAAGTACGCGTTTCTGTCGGCATTTCATCAAGCAAAGCCAGATCAGAAAAGCCGATGATTGCATTCATAGGTGTGCGTATTTCATGCGACATATTAGCTAGAAACTGTGATTTTGTTTCGGCTAGTTTTTCAGCCTTTTCTTTTGCCGCCACCAGCAATGCATTTGTTTTTTTGCGCTCGGTGATGTCTTCTGCAACACTTAGATAACGGTGGACGCTTCCATCGCTTTCACGTATCGGTGAAACCCAAGCCAGCTCATAGAGCTCCTTACCCTGTTTAGTGAAATTGATAAATTCACCTTGCCAGTCTTTACCGTTGATCAAGGCTTCCCACATCGCCTTATAAGTGGCTAGTGGCGTTTTGTTGGATTTTAATAGGCTGGACTTTTGACCGATGATCTCCTCGCGACTATAGCCCGTGCTTTTAACGAAAGCTTGATTGACATATACAATGTTAGCGTCAAGATCAGTAATCTTTACCGACGACTGGCTTTGCTCTATAGCCATAGAGAGTGTTTCTTTTTCACGCATTAACAACAAAGCCTTTGCATGCTCTTGTTTAAGTTCTTCGGTACTTTCGCTTATTAACTGCCGTAGCCATCGCGTGCGCCCTGATGCTATGAGTGAAGTCAGAGTGACTAGACCGGTTAGCATTAAGCCTACTAGCATCACCAGCCAAGTATGCCCAGAACGATGCGTAGCAAAGTAGTCTTGTTTAGGTATGATTTCAAAGATCCAGACTCGACCGCCGAAGGGTATAGCTATGCGGCTGCTTAAGGTTTTCTGATCACTAAACCACGCTTTTTCTTGTATGACTAGAGGTCCAGGAAAGGACTCATCACTGGCATACAACAATTGCTCATCTGTCGGCGCGGAACTGTCTAGTAAGCGATATGATAAACCGACGGCGTTTGAATGTTTAAGTGTTGAAGTCAGCAAGTCTTTTAGCTTTAATGCGCCTGTAATATAACTGGCAATAGCTAAATGTTTTTCTGCTAGCGTCTGCTGAGGGAGATTTTTGCGATAGAGAGGTATCACAGCCAGCACTCCATATTGATTTTGATCTTGAATCAGCTTAATTCTTGGACTTATATTGAGTTCACCGCTATCAGTAGCGAGATTGAGCGTGGCTAACCGGATTAAATTGGATGCGTTATCGAAGCCTATAACCTTGCTATTAGTTTGATAGGGCTCCATAAAAGTCACAGGAATATAGTAGGAGCGCTCCTTGGCTCTTACCAGCTGTTGGTTAGCATCTAATTCGATGATTTGAAAGGTAGGAAAGCCTTGGTTTTGTATAGTTTTTTCAAAAGCGTCCCGATCAGCACTTTGAATCAAAGGCGCCCAACTGATGGACTTTATTTCTAGATAATCTGTTAATAATTGTTGAGTTAAGATTCTAAACTCATCTCTATTAACCTCTTTTGAGGCTAAAAATAAACTTTTGACTGAGTGTAATGCATGGACCTGATTAGTTAGGTTGGTTTCTAATGCATTATTAATTTCTTCAGCTTGTTTATCAAATTCCAACAGAATGCGTTCATTGCTGGATTTCGCCTCATAAACAACAGTTGCCGCTGTCAGTGCAAACATCACTAGTATTGGCAGGGTAATCGCGAGTCGTCGATGAAGCCAAGCATCCGTATCCTTTAGCAGCCAAGCCAAAGCCAAAGGTGTAAAAATGATGATCCCTAATAGATCACCAGACCACCAGGTTAGCCAGTTATTGAGGGCGTTGGCCAGCGGGGTTTTCCCAGTGGCGACTAGCATGGCTACAGATAAGGTCGAATTGATTAGCGCGCTTAATACGCCACCATAAAGCAGAAACAATAACACTGATTTTTCGTCTTTAAGTCCGTCAGGGTATCCGGCATAGCGCTTAAGCCAATAAGCACCAGCTAAGGCTTGTAAGGTTGCCCCCGTACTGATGACTAGGGTCAACAGTACGGTTATGAACAGCTCTGTAACCGAGCCAGTCAACTCGGGTATCAAACCATTGACTATAAATGACCCCAACCAAACGCCAGGCCAGATTCGCTTACCGTAAATTAAAACACCAGCCAAGGCGATACCTGTTGGCGGCCAAATAGCCGAGACATAGCCAGGTGGAACGGTGGAAAAGTAACTGAGCTTTGCAAAAACAACGTAGGCAACAGCCATAACGATGATGACTAATAGCGTGGGTTGAGCACTGTCAGAAGAAGGTTTTGAGCCTGCTGGTAAAACTGAGGATACTGTCATAGCAAGGCTTTATGTTAAAAGGATGGAGCTAAGGTAAGCCTAAGCCTAAGCCTAAGCCTATAGATTATCGCTGAGTGTATCATTATTTAGTTGGCTTTCTTACAATCTTGTTATAAATTTATTATAATAATCAATGTAATAGGTAAAATATAGCAAAGTGATAATACCAGCTTATTTAATATATTTAATCCCAAAACACTAGTGTATTAGCGTAAGTTTTATAGGGCAGATTAGCGCTAACTTATCACCGCACTTTTAATTACTGACTAGCAATAAACGGCTACCAACTTAAAGCGGCATAGCTTCAGCGCAGACGAAAGGCTCAGGGCGAAAGATTAAGCTTAGGAGGCTAGCAACTTAAAGCGTGACAAATACTAGGCTTAACCCTTAACCCTTACTTTAGCCTTTAGCCTAGGCTCAAAATGAACCACCTTAAGTTGCTAGCCTAATGACTGACTAGCAATACATTCAATACTTCCAGAGCAACAGTGCTTGCGGTAAACTTTCATTTAAACCTTGAATGCCATATTTATTGTGCCAATACTGATATTCTAAACCGGCATAAAAATGACCACTTTTACCCCATAGATCGCCAATATCCAGACGTAATTGTGGCTGAGCCAGTATATTAAAAGCGTAGCCCGCATTTTTTTTACCAATAAAGTCTGTAAAGCCTTCTAAGCTCCATTTTGTGCCAGCAATATTAAAGGGCACTATCCAAACCGGTGTAAATTGCCAAGAATTGCCATTGGGCACAGCTTCAAATTGATCATGCTGTAATACATCTAAGTTGAACAATTTAAAACCGGGCAGCTTAAATTCTAAACTGAGGCCATACAAAAAAATACGAGAGCCACTCTTCTGGCCATTAATGGTTTCACCGGCATTAACGCCGGCCACGGCATTAATGTCTTTGAAAATACCCAGCGATAAATCTTTACCCAGCACTTTGCCTAAGGTTAGATAGCTGTAAGCTTCACCATAAACGCTAGTTTGTGGTGACTGACCGGCATCACTAATATAAGTATCCATAAAAAAGAAATTACGCCCCAATGACCAACCATCGGCATGGGTGATGGTAATGGTCGATTTACTGATCTGATTACTATTGTTCGGCATGCGGTAGCCATTACCATATAAATACTGAATTTCGCTGTTACTCCATTCAAACAGTGCGGCATTAGCCATGCTTGAGTGGCTTAATATCAGTAATAGGCCCAAGCATATAACTAGTTGACTCTGTTTAAAGCTCATTAAATATTTTTCTATCTCAAAGGAAATACACGTTACAAATTATGTCGTAAAGCTGGGCTAATAAAAGACCAAAAAAGGACATTAATCTGCGGAAAAAAGCTGGGTATTTTAGTGAAATGTAAATTATTTAATCTGAGGAGAATAAGGATTAATTGCCTCTAATCTTTAGTATCATTATCGTGCCGCCGCGCAGCAAAGCCCTTATTGATGCTCACGCGGAATAAGATTGCACCACTGCGTTTCATCGAGGCGACTTGCTACAGTAGATTGGGCTAACGACTCCATTGTTAACGCAACATTGATGCCGAGTAGTGTGGGTTGCAAAAAGGGCTACCAATTTAAGACGGGACACTAGTTTAATCATTCATTTTTAGACAGAGTTCTCCTAAGCGCAGACAAAGGACGAAAGGCGAAAGATTAAGCCTAGTACCTGTCAGGCCTTAAGTTGCTAGCCTCCTAGGCTTAGTCTTTCGCCCTGAACCTTTGGTCTGCGCTGGAGCTGTCCCACTTTAAGTAGTAGCCGCAAAAAGCATGCAACCCAACCAACACCGCTCTATAGCGTTCAAAGTGGCTCTTTGTTCACTTTAATAGTTTCCCTCATATTAAAGTCATACTATATACTTTATATTATTACGAACTTGCCGCTCCACTACCTAGTTTGATCAGCGCACGCAACTAAACACGATGCAATAATTTTTAGTCATTTACACTCGTTGTATGCCTAAGAAATTGTTGTCTCGATAACCCATAAACAGACCTGAACTTAACGCTTATGCCTTCCTTTGATATTATTTCTGAATTTGATAGCCACGAAGTAAAAAATGCCATTGACCAAGCCAACAAAGAAGTAACCACACGCTTTGACTTTAAAGGCACTAGCTCAACTTTTGAACTCACTGACGATAAATTGGTGATGGTTTCTGAATCTACTTTTCAGCTACAACAAATGTTTAGTGTGGTCTGCTCAAAGCTTAGTCGACGCGGCATTGATGTCGGCTGCATGGAAGTCGGCGACCCTAAAGGTAGCGGTAAAATGATGCGTCAAGAAATCACCCTAAAACAAGGTTTAGATTCACTATTCGCAAAAAAAATAGTGAAGCTCATTAAAGATAAGAAACTAAAAGTCCAAGCGGCTATTCAAGGTGACAAAGTGCGTGTAACCGGTAAAAAACGCGATGATCTTCAAGAAGTTATTCAAATGCTCAGAGATGAAAAGCTTGAGATGCCCTTACAGTATGATAATTTTAGAGATTAACGGCTACCAATTTAATACGGGACACTAGCTTAATCGTTCACTTTTGGACAAGGTTCTCCAAAGCGCAGACGAAGGGCAAAGGGTTAAGTCTAGTACCTGTCACGCCCTAATTTGCAAGCCTCCTAGGCTTAGTCTTTCGCCCTGAACCTTTCGTCTGCGCTGAAACTGTCCCGCTTTAAGTTGGCAGCCTCTAAACACAAAGCTATTTACTTTAAATAGCCTCGAATCATCCCCTCTTAAGCATCACTCATTCAACTTTATCTTACATTGTTCATGTTTTGTTAAACTATACTTTGACATGTCGTCACTTAGTTGTTACATTATTGTGAAACTATTAATAAACAAATAGTTAATAATAGCCACAGAGTGCTACTAACGCTTAGGCTTCAAATATTCGATGTTTTCGGGAGTTTTTTATTATGGCTTATTTCAATGAACCGTTATTAAAACAAGACCTTAATGCCTTAGCGTTTGCAAATGGCAATGGTATTGAAACCGCAAAAACAGCGGATAACGACACTAAAGAATTCATCCCTAAAGATAATAGTAATTTTGAAATAGCACATTTATTAAGCATCGAAAAAACTAAGCTCATTGAGGCACTTGCTCAATTTCCAGCTACCGCGCTTTGGCTAATTAACAAATATAAAGAAACAGACACTAGCACTGAACTGGAAGAAGACTTAGCAATTGAACCTGCCCTATCGTCCATATTAATAGACATAAAAAAACAATTTCATGCGCTGAGCCTTAATGCCTCATCTAATGGTATCGAAAAGGTTGATAAAAAAAATCTAGTGTTGGCCTTACAGGTATTTCCTTTTTCTTTTCATGACCTGACAGAACTGATTAATATCTTTGCTTATAGCTACAAATACAGAGAAATTTATTGTCAATCTTTAGCTCAAGACGCTGAAAATAAGATCGGCATATTATTTAAAAGACTAGAAGCATCAAATCATCACAAACCTATAAGCGCTGACCAATGGTTGGCTAGCCTAATGCTTTATGATGAGGATTTTTTATTCCTATCCAGTAGTGATATGCATAAATATTACACTAATGCTGTTTTTTATGAGCATAACTGGCTCAAGTTAAGAAAAAAATTAGCTACGGCCAATACACGATTAGTCTTATTTATTGCTAATCAATATAAAGGTCATTTTTTAGATTTTGATGACCTAGTCCAGGAAGGTCAAACTGGCTTATTAAAGGCTATTGATAGATATGATTACCGCTTAGGTTTTCAGTTTTCAACCTACGCAGGCTATTGGATTAGACAGGCCATATCCAGAGCGCTATCTCGATGCGAAAGAGTGGTAAGAATTCCTTGCGGAAGAATTGGCACCATAAATAAAGTATTTCGAACTAAAGAACAATTTATTGCTCGCACAAATAGAGAGCCGACTACTGATGAATTAGCCGAACATACTGCATTATCTAACAATGACATCCATGCTGTTTTATCAATGTCTCAATCGGCGATGTCTTTTGAAGGCTCTAGCGAAGATGGAGAAACATCTTTTGCACCGATTGATTTTGTAGAACAACAAATATTTACACCTGCATTTACACAAATAGCAAAAGACGACCTTGATAATATTATGGATAAGGCATTAAAAATACTTAATCCACGAGAAGCTAGAGTTATCTGTTGTCATTTTGGTATTGAAGTAGACAAAGAAATGACCCTACACGAAATTGGCTTAGAACTTGATTTAACTCGCGAACGCGTCAGACAAATTCAAGTGATCGCCTTAAATAAAATAAAACGCAATTTTGGCGAGCAATTAATCAATTTTTTATAATGTACAAAATCATTAAAGAAAGCTACTATAAAATCCTACAAAATCACTAGGATTATTGAGTAAGATTTCAAGCTGATAACAGGATAGCATCGGAACATACCGTTTTGAATGCAGTTGTAGGTAATCGCAACACTACACTTAGCCCCCAGGGGATTTGGAGATTAGAAACATGAAAAAATACATACAAACCACTCTACTTTGGAGCGTGGTATTGGTGGGTGCATTTCTTATCTATAGCCGCATAAACACGACGCCGGCCATAGACGAATCCATCGCCTATTCTGACTTCATTTACAAGGTTAAAAATAAATTAATAGATCGAGTAGAAATAGCAGGCCCTGCTATAAAACTTCGCACCTCAGATGGTCAAAACCTTGAAACATTTAACCCTAACGATCCACATTTAATTGATGATCTTTTAAGTGCTGGTATACAAATAAGAACAAAGCCACCCGCACAACAATCGGTATTCATGCAAATGTTTATCTCGTGGTTCCCTATGCTACTTTTAATTGCAGTTTGGGTTGTGTATCTGCGTAAAAATCAAGGTGGCGGCATGGGTGGTAATGCTTTTGGAAAAAGCAAAGCCAAGTTGCTGGAAGAAGATAAATTAACGGCTACTTTTGCAGATGTTGCTGGCTGTGAAGAAGCAAAAGAAGATGTCGCTGAGCTAGTTGATTTCTTAAAAGATCCTCATAAATTTCAAAAGCTGGGCGGTAAAATTCCACGCGGTATTTTAATGGTTGGGCCTCCAGGAACAGGTAAAACACTGATAGCAAGAGCCATTGCCGGTGAAGCGGGCGTGAAATTCTTTACTGTTTCTGGCTCTGATTTCGTCGAAATGTTTGTCGGTGTTGGTGCTTCCAGAGTAAGAGACATGTTTGCTCAAGCTAAAGAACACTCACCTTGCATCATATTTATTGATGAAATAGACGCCGTCGGTCGCCAAAGAGGCGGCGCGGGCATGGGCGGTGGTAATGACGAACGCGAACAAACATTGAATCAATTATTAGTAGAAATGGATGGATTCACGGGCAACGAAGGCGTTATTGTCATTGCCGCGACTAACCGTGCCGATGTTTTAGATAAAGCCTTGCTCAGACCAGGTCGCTTTGACCGTGAGGTTAATGTTGGCTTACCCGATGTCCGTGGCCGCGAACAAATATTGAATGTACACATTAAGAAAGTTCCAGCTGCGGATGATGTTAAGTTAAAAGATATTGCAAGAGGAACGCCTGGCTTTTCAGGCGCTGAATTAGCCAATGTAGTCAATGAAGCGGCACTATTTGCAGCTAGATCTAACAAAGTGCAAGTCAGCATGAGTGATCTTGAAAAAGCTAAAGATAAAATACTCATGGGTGCTGAAAAACGCACCATGGTGATGACCGAAGATGACAAATTATTAACGGCTTATCATGAAGCAGGACATTGCATAGTTGGTGAATCATCTCCGGATCATGATCCTGTTTATAAAGTCAGCATCATGCCTAGAGGCAGAGCTTTAGGTATTACCATGTTCTTACCTGAAAGAGACCAATATAGTGCAAGTAAACGCAAGTTAGAAAGTCAAATAGCTAGCTTATTTGGTGGCAGAATTGCAGAGCTCATGATTTATGGTGGTGATCGCGTAACAACAGGAGCCTCTAACGATATTGAACGCGCAACTGAACTAGCTCGCAACATGGTGACTCGCTGGGGATTTTCAGAAAAACTCGGTCCTTTGGTTTATGGTGAGCAAGGTGGCCAGTCTTTTATGGGACATCCAGGAACTCAAGGCAGTAAAGTGTCAGGGTCCGTTGCAGAGCATATTGATGAAGAGATTCGTGCTGTCATAGACTGCAACTATCAACGTGCTGAAACTATTTTACAAGAAAACATTAGCATACTTCATAAAATGGCGGATGCGCTAATGAAATGGGAGACTATAGATAAAGCTCAGATTGATGATTTGATGGCCGGCAATGAACCACGGCCACCACAAGACATTGATAATTTACCTAACAATAAACAAAATTTTACCCAGCAGGATAACGTCGATACTAAACCTATAAAAACCAATATTGACAAGAATAAACCTGCTGGACAAGTTTGAGGTGCGTTCATTTTATAGGGGCTTAACAGCCCCTTTTTTTTGCAACAAAGCCTAGATTAATTTGCAGTAGGTTGGGCTAACAGCTCTATCGTTAACCCAACATTGATGCTAAAACAGCTAAAGCTGTTTTACTCCAAACACACAGAATACTTAATTTATTACTTTAACACTGCCGTTACAACAAAATCTTATCTTGCTAAAGCCATCATACAGCTTTATAAAACATCTAACTTCGCGTAAGCAAGCATCAGCCATTTAACACCCACCGGCTTGAAATTAATTTGCACACGCTCCTGAGCCCCCTCACCCTCTATTTGCAAAATGACTCCCTCGCCAAATTTAGCATGACTGACACGCTGTCCAAGCTTATAGCTACTTTGCGCCTGAAACATAGCGGGCTTTGCTTGCACGGAACTCACTGGACGACTAATAGTCGCACGCATCCGCACTTCTTGTAATAATTCAGCGGGTATTTCGCGTAAAAAACGTGACGGCCTAGGATAGGTTTCGCGTCCGTACAAACGCCTAGATTCTGCATAGGTCAAGTAAAGTTGCTGCATAGCTCTAGTCATCCCGACATAGCATAAACGGCGTTCTTCTTCTAATCGACCGCTATCATCTACAGATTGCTGTGATGGGAACAAACCTTCTTCCAGTCCTACCAGAAAAACTTGCTTAAACTCTAATCCCTTAGCGCTGTGTAAAGTCATTAACTGAACACAATCTTCTGATTCTTCAGATTGGCTAACACCTGCCTCTAAGGCAGCATAGCTCAGAAACATATCGACTTCACCCAACTTATCTTCGTTATCTTTATCAAACTCAAATAGCTTGGCTGCATTAACTAGCTCTTCTAAGTTCTCAACTTTTTCATCACCTTTATCCATTTTTTCATTTTGATACAAGGCCATTAATCCGCTTTTTTCAACGATACGATTAACCTTTTCATCCAAGGTCAGTTCTTCGATGTCATTTGCCAAGAACTTAATGAGCTCCAAAAAGCCAATCAGTGCATTTGTCGCACGTGCGGACATGGTGCGTTGATTAATCAATAAGATAGCAGACGACCATAGGGAAACACTCTGATCACGCGCGATATTACGCATCTCATCTATAGCTTTAGCACCAATTCCTCGAGTCGGTGTGTTAATGACACGCTCAAAAGAAGCATCATCATGACGGTTGGCAATCAATCGTAAATAAGCCAACGCATTTTTAATTTCAGCACGGTCAAAAAAGCGTAAGCCGCCATAGACTATATAGGGTGTACCAGTAGCCATCAATTTTTCTTCAAATTGGCGAGACTGAGCATTTGAGCGATATAAAATGGCCGTATCACTGCGTAAGCCACCTTCGTTATTCCATGCTCGAATACGATCCACGACAAAATAAGCTTCATCCTGCTCATTAAAAGCGGCATACAAGGAAATTAAATCGCCATCACCGGCATCCGTCCATAGTTCTTTACCCATACGTCCAGTATTGTTGGTAATAACTTTATTAGAAGCCTTTAAGATAGTTCCGGTAGAGCGATAATTTTGCTCTAATTTAATGATTTGATGATTTGGATAATGTCTTTGAAAGCTATAGATATTTTCTATTTTAGCGCCACGCCAGCCATAAATAGATTGATCGTCATCCCCGACTACAAACAGATTATCTTTTCCTTCTGTTAATAAGCGTAACCAAGCGTATTGTATGGTGTTGGTATCTTGAAACTCATCTACATGCACCTGTGTGAA
>CAMDOP010000090.1 GCA_945903675.1 Crenothrix polyspora | reverse complement strand
GCAAAAGCACTGCCTTCTTTATCTGACATTTTCCATTGGCCGCCTTCTTGTTTCCATTCTACTTCTACAGCATTCAGGTGAGTAATTACGCCATCTTTGCCAGTCACGCTTTGGGTATTGGCACTCCAATAACGGTGCTTGATACCTTCATCGTGTGAGGTCGTGGTACGTAACTTGTTGGGCCAGTTTGGCCAGGTAGTTAATTTATTTTCTTTTTCAGGAGGCTTAGGCAAAATTTCCAATTGCACAACCGACAAGGCGCCTTGGCGTATAGAGGTGCCTATGCAATCAGAGCCGGTATCGCCGCCGCCTATTACAACCACATGTTTGCCGGCTGCGGAAATAGCAACATCTTCTGCGATGGTGTCGCCCGCATTGCGTTTGTTTTGCTGACGTAAGAAATCCATCGCATAATGAACGCCTTCGAAATCATTGCGTCCTGCAACTTCTAAATCTCGCGGTTTTTCTGAACCTACTGCCAAAACCACAGCATCGAAGTCATCCAATATTTTTTGTACGGGGATATCGGTGCCGATATGGCTGTTAGGTCTAAAGCGCACACCTTCAGCTTGCATTTGTGCAATACGTCGGTCTATGTGTGACTTTTCCATTTTGAAATCAGGAATGCCGTAACGTAGTAAGCCACCGATACGGTCATTCTTTTCATAAACGACCACATCATGTCCGGCACGCGCTAACTGTTGCGCGCAGGCCATGCCAGCAGGACCAGAGCCTATCACCGCTACACGTTTACCAGAACGTTGCCCAGCAATCAGCGGTTTTACCCAGCCCATTGCCCAGCCTTTATCAATAATGGCACGTTCTATGGATTTAATAGTGACTGGTTGGTCGGTTAAGTTTAACGTACAAGCCGCTTCACATGGGGCAGGGCAAATACTTCCGGTAAATTCGGGGAAGTTATTGGTGCTATGTAAAACGGATAAGGCTTCTTGCCAATTGCCGTGAAATACTCCGTCATTCCATTCAGGAATAATGTTGTTAACAGGGCAGCTTTGATGGCAAAAAGGAATGCCGCAATCCATGCAGCGTGAACCTTGCTCTGCCATTTTCTCGTCGCTAGGAGCGAGTGTGAATTCTCGATAATGTTTTATACGATCACTCGGTGCTTCATAGCTCCGTTCAGTGCGCGCTAGTTCCATAAAACCAGTGGGTTTTCCCATTTTAAATACCTTCTTTAAATAAACGGTTACGCAGTTAGGGAGGCTTGTTCTGCTTTAATTTGTTTAAGCGCTGCACGGTAATCGACCGGCATTACTTTAACAAACAACGGCAAGTAATGCTGCCAATTATCCAGTATGTGTTGTGCTCTAGGGCTGCCCGTATAGCGCTTATGATTTTGAATCAAATGTTTTAAGCGTTGTGCGTCATGACGGGTCATGTCGGACATTAAATGTACACGACCATGCGTTTCTAAATCACCACCTTGATGAGCAAGGAGCTCAAGAGCATCATCATCTTCTGGTATCGGTTCTAGCTCTACCATGGATAGATTACACAACTGGTCAAAATTACGTGATTCATCCAAAACATAGGCGATACCACCTGACATGCCGGCGGCAAAATTACGTCCGGTTTTGCCCAATACCACGACGACACCACCGGTCATATATTCGCAGCCATGATCACCTAGGCCTTCAACGACGGCAAGGGCACCTGAGTTACGCACGGCAAAACGTTCGCCGGCAACTCCATTGAAGTAACATTCACCACTGATAGCACCATAGAGTACCGTATTACCTACGATAATGTTTTCTGCAGGATCAATAGGGCAGTCTTTAGGTGGATATATAGCAATACGTCCACCGCTCATGCCTTTACCAACATAGTCGTTGCCTTCGCCTTCAAGCTCGATGCTAATGCCTTGTGCTAAGAAAGCACCAAAGCTTTGTCCAGCAATACCCGTAGCTTTAATGGCAATGGTGTCTTCAGGTAAACCTTTGTGGCCATAACGCTTAGCCACTTGACCTGAGAGCATGGCACCTACCGTTCTGTTGACGTTGCGAACGTGAGTGTTGATTTGGACGGCCTGACCTTTTTCTAGGGCAGGTTGAGCCTCTGCAATTAAGCTATGATCTAAGGCTTGCTCTAAGCCGTGATCTTGGCTTTCACAATGATAAACAGCGGTATCCTCATCAACGTCTGGTTTGTAGAAAATTCGACTAAAGTCTAAACCATCCGTTTTCCAATGTGATAAGGCGCGTTGCATATCCAGTTTGTCAGAACGGCCGACCATTTCATTAATGGTACGGAAGCCCAATTTTGCCATCCAGCGTCTGACATCTTCAGCAACCATGAAGAAATAATTGACCACATGTTCAGGTTGTCCAGTAAAGCGTTTACGTAGCACAGGATCTTGTGTAGCAACACCGACAGGGCAGGTATTTAAATGACATTTACGCATCATTAAACAGCCTGAAACAATCAATGGCGCGGTAGCAAAGCCAAACTCATCTGCACCTAGTAAAGCACCAATGATGACATCGCGACCTGTGCGTAAACCACCGTCTACTTGCACAGCAATACGGCCACGCAGTTTGTTAAGTACTAGGGTTTGATGGGTTTCAGCTAAACCAATTTCCCATGGCAAGCCAGCGTGTTTGATCGAGGTCATAGGGCTTGCGCCTGTGCCACCGTCGTAGCCGGAGATGGTGACGTGATCAGCATGAGATTTAGAAACACCTGCTGCAACAGTACCTACACCCACTTCAGAAACCAATTTAACGCTGATGCGAGCTTCTGGATTGACGTTTTTCAAATCATGAATCAGCTGAGCCAAATCTTCAATCGAATAAATATCATGATGAGGCGGTGGCGATATTAAACCTACGCCTTGCGTAGAATGACGAACTTTAGCAATTACGGCATCGACTTTATGGCCTGGTAACTGCCCACCTTCGCCCGGTTTTGCGCCTTGAGATATTTTAATTTGTATATCATCAGCGTTAACTAAATACTCAGTAGTTACACCAAAACGACCCGAAGCGACTTGCTTGATCGCCGAGCGCATAGAGTCGCCGTTGGGTAAGGTTTTGAAACGTTCAGGAAGTTCTCCACCTTCTCCCGTATTCGATTTTCCGCCAATACGGTTCATAGCGATGGCTAGATTGGTATGCGCTTCATAAGAAATTGAACCAAAAGACATGGCGCCAGTGGCAAAACGCTTAACGATATCGGCTGCAGATTCTACTTCCTCTAAGGGTACAGGATCGGCATCTTCTTTAAAGGTCATTAAGCCGCGCAAGGTCAGCAATGATTCGTTTTGCTCATCGATTAAACGGCAAAAATCAGCATACAGATCAGGGTTGTTGGTGCGGGTAGCATGTTGCAAAGTGCTGATGGTCGCTGGCGTCCACGTATGGGCTTCGCCACGTATGCGGTAAGCATATTCACCACCTATATCTAAGGCATTGCGGTATAAAGGTGCGTTGCCGAACGCAAGGCGATGACGACGAATAGTTTCTTCACTGACTTCTGCTAAACCTGCGCCTTCAGTCGTACTAGTGGTGCCTGTGAAATAACGATCTAGGAACGGTTCAGACAAGCCTATGGCATTGAAAATCTGTGCGCCACAATAAGATTGATAAGTTGAAATGCCCATTTTAGACATGACTTTTAGCAAGCCTTTAGAAACCGCCTTGACATAATGTTTATGCGCTTCATATTCTGTTAAGTCAGCAATATCTGTGCACAAACCGCTTAATGTATCTAATGCCAGATATGGATTGATGGCTTCAGCACCATATGCGGCTAATAAAGCAAAATGATGAACTTCGCGGGCTTCACCTGTTTCAATAACCAAGCCTACTCTAGTTCTTAGTCCTTCTAAGGTTAAATAGTGGTGTACTGCCGAAGTTGCGAGCAGTGCAGGGATGGCGACATGTGCAGCATCAAGATCCCTATCAGAAAGTGCCAGAATGTTGTTGCCATCAATAACCGCTTGTTTTGCCGCAGAACAAAGTTTGTTCAGTGCGCCTTCCATACCCTGACTGCCCATGTCTGATGGATAGCATAGCGTTAAGGTTTTGGTTTTAAATACGCCACCTGTTTTCGCTTCAATACGGCGAATTTTCTCTAAGTCTTGATTGGTCAGAATAGGTTGGTCGACTTCGAGACGCATATGCGTGCCGCCTTCATCCAAGCCAAGTAAATTAGGGCGTGGACCAATCAATGAAACCAATGACATCACCAATTCTTCACGAATAGGATCTATCGCTGGGTTGGTTACTTGAGCAAAACCTTGCTTGAAATAATCGTACAGCATGCGAGGGCGCTCTGATAATACCGCAAGCGCTGCATCGATACCCATAGAGCTAATCGCTTCTAACCCAGTTATTGCCATAGGCTTTAGGATGAACTCTATATCTTCCCGCGTATAGCCAAAAGCTTGTTGTCTGTCCATTAGCGTATTGGCATCGGGCGCCATGGCTGATACTTCAGTAGGTAGTTTGGATAGTAAGATTTGCGTCTTATCTAGCCAGTCTGAATAAGGATGTAAGTTAGCTAATTCAGCTTTTAATTCAGCATCATCAATGATACGTCCTTGTTCAGTATCAATCATCAGCATTTTGCCTGGCTGTAAGCGCCATTTTTTGATGATTTTATGTTGAGGTATGTCTAATACCCCCATTTCTGAGGCCATGATAACGAAATCGTCATCGGTTACTAAATAGCGGGCTGGACGCAGACCATTTCGGTCTAATGTTGCACCTATTTGACGGCCATCAGTGAAGGCAATAGCGGCTGGACCATCCCATGGTTCCATTAGGGCGGCATTATATTCATAGAAGGCTCGTAGTTTTTCGTCCATCATTACATTGCCTGACCAAGCCTCTGGAATTAGCAACATCATGGCATGAGCGAGCGTATAACCACCCGCGACTAAAAGTTCTAGTGCATTGTCAAAGCAAGCAGAATCAGATTGGCCTTCAGCAATGAGCGGCCATAATTTGTGTACATCTTCGCCTAAAACTTTAGAGGCAATAGAGTGACGGCGTGCAGCCATGCCGTTAACATTGCCACGCAAGGTGTTGATTTCGCCGTTATGGGCAATCATGCGGAAAGGGTGAGCTCTATCCCATGTCGGGAAAGTGTTAGTAGAAAAGCGTTGATGAACTAAGGCCATTGAGCTATCTAGGCGTTCATCAAGTAAGTCAGGGTAGTATGAGCCGACTTGGTTTGCTAATAACATGCCTTTATAAACTAAAGTACGTGTTGATAACGAGGGTATATAAAATGCATGGCCATGATCAAGGTTTAAATCGAGGACAGCATTTTCAACTTGTTTGCGTATAACAAACAGTTTGCGTTCAAAAGCATCTTGATCAGCGCAATCATCATCGAGTCCGATGAAGATCTGCTTAATATTAGGTTCAACCTGTTTGGCTGTTTCACCTAAGCCATCATTATTAACGGGTACGTCGCGCCATCCGAGTAAGACGGCATTTTCTTGCTTAATAATGTCGGTAAGTAGCGTAATGCAAGTAGCGTGATTGGATGCGTCGCTAGGTAAAAAGACCATACCTACGGCATATTTTCCTTCAACAGGAAGTGCTAAGCCTTGTTTAGCACATTCAGCGCGTAAAAAGGTATCAGGCATTTGAATCAAGATGCCTGCGCCATCGCCAGCATAAGGATCAGCACCAACGGCGCCGCGATGGGTCAGGTTCTTAAGTAGCTCTAAGCCTTGGCTAACTATGGCATGGCTTTTATTGCCTTTTATATGAACAATGAAGCCCACTCCACATGCGTCATGTTCATGGCGCGGATCATATAAACCTTGTCTGGTTGGTAGCATACTTTGACTCATGGTCACCTCTGAAAGAATATTACAAAAGGGTTATTGATCCCTTTAAAACCCTGGCTCTGTTCACACGTAGTGCTTTCAATTGAAGCTGTAACGGAGCAAAACCGCTAAATTATACGGATGCTAGGTAGACCTGTCACGCAGTCTTTTATTTCATAGGCTTAACAGTGTTGTATCTATACTAAAATATCTAGGTTATCTTACAGTTATATGCAGCATTATGGTAATGCGGCTTAAGCATAGGTCAAATTAATGGTTATGAATAGCGACCATTTTTATATTTTGGGTATTGTGGTCAATGTCAGGATGCCGATAATAAGTTGGGTTACGAAAAGCATACAACCCAACCTATACCGCTTCAATAAAACAAATAATGAGATCGCTATCGCGACGATTATTGTTTCGGGTATTCGCACCCGAAGGCGAGATACTTTCTTTTGCGCAGCCTTTAGAAAGTATCCAAAGAAAAGGCGGTTTGATAGCTGCTTCTTCCTGCGCTCCTAACGACGCGCGGCATCCATGCCGCGCCCCTTTGGGCTATTCCCAACAAAACCTGCGGTGCTCAGCGCGGCAAACGAGACTAAGCAATGTTGCTGTGTACATTATTAATTGGCTAGCTGCAATAGCCTTACAAAGCAGGTAATATGTCAGCCTGTTAATGGTTTGTTGCTATAGAATTTATGAAGATAAAACGCCAATTATTGTGTCTGTTTTTAAGTACGTTATGTTCTTGTTGTCTTGCTTTTGGGAATGAAATAGATCAGCAAAGACAAGATTTATTATTGGCTGAAAAAATGTTGGTGCAAGGTAAAGAATCTGAGTTTTTAAGGCTGAATAGCCAGTTAATTAGTTACCCCTTATATCCCTATTTACAATATCAATGGCTAAAAATTAATTTGTCACAAACAGATGCTATTAAGGCTTTTCTGATAGCGTACAAAGACACGCGTTATGCGGACCCGCTACGAAGTCAGTGGCTAGATTATCTTGCCGATAATGAGCGTTGGGAGGAGTTTGTTGAAAACTATCATAATGCCGATACTCTTGCTCAAGAGTGCCAGTTTTATTGGGCAAATTATAAGCTAGGTCATCAGTCTCAGCCGTTGGCTGATGCTATGCGCATATGGCTGACAGGAGATAACCTACCTAAAGAATGTAATAATTTAATGTTGTTGTTGCAGTTGTCACCTTTACTAACGTCTGAATTAATTTGGCAGCGTTTTGAATTAGCATTAAAAAACAACAATAAGCCCTTGATGAATTCCTTAAGGTATTTCTTTGATGCCCCTAGCCAACTAACTGCAGATTTATGGCTGCAAATATATAAAAATCCAACCATAATCCAAAGCTCTCAGTTTCTAGTTGATAGTGATATCAAGGGATCTATCTTTGCCTATGGTCTGAAAAGCTTGGCTCAGTCTGATTTAGAAACAGCAGTCATGATCTGGGGTAATAAAAAATCACAGGGCTATTTCAATAAGAAAGTTGTTCAACAAATTGAGCGGATTTTGGGGCTTGCCTTAGCTCATGCTCGAGATGAAAGGGCTTATGATCATCTGAATATTGTTTCAGAGTCTGATTCAGAAATAAGAGAGTGGAAAATTAGATCAGCTTTGTATGCCTTAAATTGGCAGCGAGTTAATCATGCCTTGGCTGAATTAAGTAACGAAGAAAAACTAACACCCCAATGGCAATATTGGCAGGCAAGAGCTTTTATAGAGACTGGTGATATGCAGCATGGACAAGCTATATTTCAAAAACTCTCCAATGATAGAAGTTATTATGGCTTTATGGCCGCTGATGCAGTCAATAAACCTTATGCGTTTTCAGATAACCCCGTTAATTTGTTGGGAAATGAATTGACGGTATTAGCTGATCAAGTTGATTTTCAAGTGGCTCATGAATTCATCGAATTAAAACGTGATCTTGATGCCAAGCGGCAATGGTGGTTTGCCGTCAATAAATTATCTAAGGAACAGCGAAAGGTCGCGGCTAAGTTAGCGCAGCAATGGCAATGGGATCAAGTGGCTATTATGACCTTAGTTAAAGCTGATTATTGGGATGATTTGGCTTTGCGATTTCCACTACGCTATTCTAGTCAAATTCAGCTCAATGCTTATAGTGTTAATCTTGAGCCGGCTGTTGTTTTTGGTTTAATACGACAAGAAAGTATGCTTGATCCGAACGCAATGTCTGCGGTGGGTGCTCGTGGATTAATGCAGATTATGCCAGAAACCGGAAAGGAGATTGCGAGCGAACTCAGTGCTCCGTGGCAAACAGCTAACAGCTTGTTTGTGCCTGATATTAATATTAGGTATGGCACTTATTATTTCAAGCGATTATTAGATAGGTTTGACGGTCATTTTGCTTTAGCAACAGCGGCTTATAACGCAGGGCCTAATCGAGTCAATAAATGGCTGTCCACGGATAGGACCCTACCAGCAGATGTTTGGGTAGAAACTATACCCTTTAAAGAAACAAGGAAATATGTCGGCGCGGTACTTGCATATACCATTATTTACCAACAACGACTGCAAGGTAAGGCCTTAAAAATGCATGAATTGTTGCCAGATATGACTCAGCATTAAAAATTGAGCTGATTTTTTTGAGTGACTGTTAGATAATATGCCACTTACTTTATAAGAATAATTAAAAAGGTACATTTACGGTATGGAAAAGCAGCATAGTTTTACGCGCGAAGAATTATTAAAGTCCGGTAGGGGGGAGCTTTACGGACCAAGCAATGCGCAATTACCATTACCTAATATGCTGATGATGGATCGTATCACTTATATATCTGATGAAGGCGGCACCTATGGTAAGGGTGAGATTGTTGCTGAATTAGATGTTACTCCCGATTTATGGTTCTTTGCCTGTCATTTTCAAGGTGATCCTGTTATGCCCGGTTGTTTAGGCCTTGATGCTATGTGGCAACTCGTTGGGTTTTATTTATGCTGGATGGGTGGTCCTGGTAAAGGTCGTGCATTAGGTGTAGGTGAAGTGAAATTTACTGGACAAGTATTGCCCACCGCCAAAAAAGTAACCTATCGCATTAATTTAAAACGACTCATCATGCGTAAACTAGTGATGGGCATCGCTGATGCGACTATGGAAGTCGATGGCAAAGTTATTTATGAAGCGACTGATCTACGCGTCGGTTTATTTACTTCTACAGCAGATTTTTAAAGGTTAATAGTCAAATGAAAAGAGTCGTAGTCACCGGATTAGGTATTGTTTCTAGCATAGGCAATAATCGGAATGAGGTTGTTGATTCCCTAAAGCAAGGAAAATCAGGAATTACATTTGCTAGTGTGTACGAAGAAATGGGTTTTCGTAGTCATGTACACGGGGCTATTAATATAGATTTAGATTCACTTATAGACCGTAAAATAAAACGCTTTATGGGCGATGGTGCCGCATTCAATTATGTTGCCATGCAACAAGCCATTGATGACTCTGGTTTATCAGAAACTGAGATTTCTAACTTTAGAACTGGCTTAGTCATGGGGTCTGGTGGGCCGTCTACGTCAAACTTAGTTGAAGCGGCTGATATCTTACGCTCAAAAGGCGTGAAGAAAGTAGGTCCTTATATGGTACCTAGAACCATGTCGAGTACCAATACCGCTTGCCTTGCAACACCTTTTAAAATTAAAGGCGTTAACTATTCTATTAGCTCAGCTTGCGCAACCAGTGCACATTGTATTGGTCATGCTATGGAATTGATTCAGATGGGCAAACAAGATGTCGTGTTTGCCGGTGGGGGTGAAGAAGAGCATTGGAGTATGTCAGTGTTATTCGATGCCATGGGTGCCTTGTCGTCTAAATATAATGACGCGCCTGCTACAGCATCCAGACCTTATGATGAAACCCGGGATGGTTTTGTTATATCCGGTGGTGGTGGTGTATTAGTGATTGAAGAGCTAGAACATGCTAAAGCCCGTGGTGCCAAAATATATGCTGAATTAACCGGTTATGGTGCAACGTCTGATGGTTATGATATGGTGCAGCCTTCAGGTGAAGGCGCAATACGTTGTATGCAACAAGCCATGGCTACCGTAGATGGTCGTATTGATTATATCAACGCTCACGGTACTAGTACGCCAGTCGGTGATACTAAAGAATTAGAAGCCTTGCGTGCCGTGTTTGGTGAAGGGAAAGTGCCTTGGGTTAGTTCTACAAAATCTTTAACAGGTCATGCTTTGGGTGCTGCTGGTGTTAATGAAGCTATTTATTCATTATTAATGATGGAAGAAAACTTCTTAAGTGCTTCAGCGAACATTACTCAACTTGATCCAGGTGCTGAAGGCATTCCGATCGTTCGTGAACGTCAAGACAATGTGACTTTAAATACTATTATGTCCAATAGCTTTGGCTTTGGTGGCACTAACGCAACCTTAGTTTTTCAGCGTTATAACGGCTAAAACCGCTCTTATTGAGGCTCTTCATTTGAAGAGCCTCAATGTCCTTTCCCTGCATAATCACTCTATATAATTCTGACCATGTCAGATCTACAGCAAAAAGATAAATTCGAATTTAATAAACTACAAAAACGTTTAAGACATCATGTCGGCGATGCGATTGTCGACTATAACATGATCGAAGATGGCGATAAGGTCATGGTTTGTCTATCCGGCGGTAAAGATTCTTTTACTATGCTAGACGTACTGATGAATTTGCAGAAAACGGCCCCCATCAAATTTGAGTTAATCGCCGTTAACTTGGATCAAAAGCAGCCTGATTTTCCTGAGCATGTCTTGCCTGCTTACCTTGAATCATTAGGCGTGCCTTATCATATTATTGAAAAAGATACGTATAGCATTGTTAAACGCGTAATACCTGAAGGTAATACTACCTGCGGACTTTGTTCGCGTTTACGGCGAGGTACTTTATACGGTTATGCAGAAGCGAATGGTATTACCAAAATTGCCTTAGGCCATCATCGTGACGATATACTAGAAACTTTTTTCCTGAATATATTTTATGGGGGTAAGCTCAAAGCCATGCCGCCTAAACTATTAAGTGATGATAAAAAGAATATTGTTATCCGGCCTTTAGCCTATATGCGTGAAAAAGATATAGAGCGTTACGCAGCATTTAGAGATTACCCTATTATTCCTTGTAACTTATGTGGCTCTCAGATTAACTTGCAA
>CAMDOP010000089.1 GCA_945903675.1 Crenothrix polyspora | reverse complement strand
CTACAAACCCTTAACTAGATGCTTTAACTATTCAGCCTTAGGTTTTGCTCGTCTTGATGTTGAGCCCATTCTTTTTTTACTCTTATCAACCTTTTTTGCATCATCATCTGGCTTAGCCCTACGAACGATATCCTCTGGCCTTGCTCTTTTAACATTATCATCCAATTTCGAGATATTAAGCTGCTGCCCTGCAACTCTTATTTTCTTAAGCTCTTCAATCAATTCCTTGGGCATGCCTGCTGGCAACTCAACGGTACTATACTGATCTTCGATTCTAATTCTAGCAATATGATCACCATCTATCCCTGTTTCGTTAGCTATTGCGCCAACAATATTGCCGGGCTTAACGCCATGATTATGCCCAACCTCAATACGAAAAGTTTCCATTTCAATCGCAGCACCACCCGCTCCAAATACGCGCTTTGGCTTTGCTTTACGATCGCGCTGTGGCCTATCGTCTCTTTGAGAGAATGAATCACGATCACCACGATCACGCTGAGGCCTATCTTCCCTAGCCTCAAATGATTTCTTAGGCAGATTTTGCATTAATAAAGGCGTATTTCCTTGTACCAACTTAGCCAAGGCCGCAGCAATTTCTAAGGCAGAAACATTATGCTCTTGTTGATATTGCTCCAGCAATTGACTGAAAAAACTTAGCTCTTCTGCAGCCAAGGTATCAGTAATATTCTGCTTGAATTTTGATATGCGCTTATTATTGATAACCTCAGTTGAAGGCAAGCCCATTTCTTCAACTTTTTGCTTAGTTGCTTTTTCTATATTACCCAGTAATTTTCTTTCTCTAGGAGCAATAAATAAAATCGCATCCCCTGTACGTCCAGCACGCCCTGTTCTACCGATACGATGAATATAAGACTCTGTATCATAAGGGATATCATAGTTAACAACATGAGTAATACGCTCGACATCTAAGCCACGAGCAGCCACATCCGTTGCAATTAAAATATCCAACTTGCCATTTTTCAAATGCGCAATAGTTCGTTCTCTAAGAGCCTGAGACATATCGCCATTAATGGCTGCAGCAGAGTAGCCTCGTGCTTCTAATTTTTCTGCCAATTCTATAGTAGCTGTCTTAGTTCTGACGAAAATAATCATGCCGTCAAACGTTTCAGCTTCAAGAATACGTGTTAAAGCATCTAATTTATGTACACCACTCACCATCCAAAAACGCTGACGTATATTTTCAGCCGAGGCAGACGTCACTTTAATAGTAACCTGCTCAGGTTCATTTAAATATTCTTGAGCAATTTTACGAATAACTGAAGGCATAGTCGCAGAAAACAACGCTATTTGAATGGTATCTGGAGTCTGTTCGAGCACCCACTCGACATCATCAATAAAGCCCATACGTAGCATTTCATCGGCTTCATCAAGAACCAGAACGTTTAGCCCATCCAAATTCAAGGTACCCTTACGCATGTGATCCATAACACGCCCTGGAGTACCGACCACCACATGAGCACCACGCTTAAGCTGACGCAACTG
The DNA here is from genome assembly GCA_945903675.1 of Crenothrix polyspora. GTDB lineage: Bacteria > Pseudomonadota > Gammaproteobacteria > Methylococcales > Methylomonadaceae > Methylobacter_C. The sequence continues at coordinate 9,480 of CAMDOP010000089.1, read as the reverse complement.
GGTGCTGTAATCCTGACCACCATAAATAGGCAGCACATGAAAGCCCTTTAAATGGGTAGCATAACGCTGAAATGCTTCCGCAACTTGTATGGCAAGCTCTCTTGTTGGAGCCAGAACCAAAACCTGCGGATCTTTTTTATTTAAATCAATACGTGACAATATTGGCAACGCAAAAGCTGCAGTTTTTCCGGTACCTGTTTGCGCTTGACCCAAAACATCTTTGCCTTGAAGCATATGTGGAATAACTTGTGCCTGAATGGGCGAAGGTGTTTCATAACCGACATCCTCCAGAGCTTTTAGCAAAGGTTCAATCAGCGCTAAATCACGGAAAGAGGGTAATGTTGAAACATCATTGGACATGGATTTACCTGTAGTAGAGTATTTGATGCGCGGAGGGCGCGGGGATATATAGTATTTTGTGACATTGTAACGCAATTTCATAAAAATTGCAGCACATTCCTAGTTAGGTTTAAAACCTTAACGCTTTGAAATTAGTATTTTATAGCTATAGACAGCCATGATGACTATCAAAATGAACAAGCGTTCTGCATGACAAAGAAGCTTGGCAGCTTTTGCATAATTCTCAGTAATAAAAATAACCAAGGTGCCTTAGCAAGGAGTTAGTTTATTGGGCACTATAAAAAATATAATCTGCCGTATAATTTACTCGCTTTTCGCTACCGAGATGATTGGCATTGCAAGAATAAGAGGGTGATAAACCACCACGAGTATTAACTCGATTAATAAAATTAATATCTGAAAGCATCCCACCGCCATGATGCGCAACAACCTCTACCAATAACCAAGGGATTGATGAGCCTAGATCAACGTCAAACTTACTGACAACGCGCCCAACAACTCGACTATTTTCTTTATATTCCCATATCGGACCAGAATAATGGTGACCTACTATCTGTCCGGCCGCATCTAATAACTTGGCATCAGGCGCTTGTGTTTGCCACGTATAAATCCTGTCCTGCAAAATACATTGATAAATCTGATCACCTATTGCATGTACTGTCAATTTAGCCACCTGCCCAACTGGCACCCTAATAGTCTCAGGCACAACCATGCCCGCACTAGAGACAAACGGCAATAGTAAACTTAAGAATACGCATCTTTTAATCATCATTAGCACCTTAGCATTAAATTTAAAATGCTCTATTTTATCACGCACATAAAAAAACCTTCTATATCCTTAGGACATAGAAGGTTTTTAACGGCAATATTTTAAAGCGTCAAATTAACCAGCGAAATTAGCCGCTGCAAATTCCCAATTAACTAAAGCCCAGAACGCTTCCAAATAAGCAGGACGAGCATTACGATAATCAATATAGTAAGCATGCTCCCAAACATCACACGTTAACAAAGGTGTTTGACCTGTCGTTAAAGGGCAACCAGCATTACTCGTACTTACCAATGCCAAACTTCCATCAGCATTTTTAACCAACCACGCCCAACCTGAACCGAAAGTAGTGACTGCGCACTTAGAAAACTCTTCTTTAAATTTTGCAAAAGAACCGAAAGTCGCGTTAATAGCCTCAGCTAAAGCGCCGACAGGCTCACCACCACCATCGGGTGTCAAGCTGTTCCAATAGAAAGTATGATTCCATACTTGCGCTGCATTATTAAAAATAGGTCCAGAAGATTTAACAATAATTTCTTCCAAAGACAGGTCAGCAAATTCAGTACCTGGAACCAAATTATTTAAATTAGTCACATAAGTTTGATGATGCTTACCATGATGAAACTCTAAAGTCTCTTCTGAAATATGAGGCACTAATCTATTAGTTGCGTAGGGTAAAGCAGGAAGTTCAAAAGCCATGAGAGTATCCTAAAAAGTAGTTGAGGTTATTGATTGCTGACTATTAACATAAATACCCAGTAATTTAATAGTGTATAACTTTAGCATTGCTTGCTCATTAAATAAAGTCCAACATGACTCAGTAATCACTGAATGCATTAATTAACTCAATCTGCCATTACCGACACCGACATCCGCTAACGGCAATAAATAAACTTTTTTTACAACTTAAAATATCACCATCATTAGACCTAGCGCCATAGAAAAAGCACTAGTGACAACGAACTCACTTAAGTTTAATCTAGCTTTGCATACCCTTAGATTTTAAAACATCAGACATATATAAACATCTCACTTGCAACACCGCCCCTAATAGACTAGTATTCATACTAAGTCGCATTACTTATATTCATAAACATCAAAAACCGTGACTTATCGAATAGATAAAGGTTTATTTCACACTATTTAATATCTGAGGAGCCAGTTCATGTTAAAAAAACTCGTATCATTTATCCTACTAATTAACATTATCACCTTGAGTGGATGTAGCTCAGCTTATCGTTCCTATAAAACGCAAGGCTATCTTAATACAGATCTAGTTGAAGCTAGTTACAAAGCATCAAACCAACTTCAAGATAAATTCACTCGAAAAATGCCCAAAGATACTTTAATTTTGGTGAGCACCTTGCTTAATGTTAAAAACTTAAAAGAAACATCTGCTTTTGGTCGCATTATTTCCAATCAAATAGCGACCTCATTGCATGATGCTGGCTATCAAATCATAGGCATGGACCTACCCGCAGATCTTTTTATGATGAAAGACGATGGTGAGATTCTATTGTCCGAAAATGATAAAGCTCGTCTAAAGCAATATAATTCAGTCATCATTGTAGGTGGTGTCTATGCGCCTGGAAAACACAATACTTACGTTACGCTTCGTGCCGTTGATAGATTCACCAAACAGGTCATTGCCTCAACCGATTTTTCTGTCGCATTAGGGCCAGATGTTAAAGTTTTACTAAAAACCAAAGATAGTGACATCATAAGCCCCGCTGGAATGCTTACCGAGCCTTCGACAACTAACGTTGCATCTGAAGTCAAAGAGAGCGCTTCTGCTGTAGAAAGTATTTCACCCAACGTAGCAGGGGGATCAATAAATGTTGCACGCGATGTTGAAAATAATTCTAAGGCACTAAACCCAGCAACTAATAAAGCACCCACGCTAGAAGAAGACCCTTTTACGCCACAAGAAAAACCCGCAGATATTGTTAATTAGTCGTCACAAGGTAAAATCAATGTCGGCTTAAGTGAGACACACTAAGCCTATGTTGATTTTCCGTATAAGCCTTATTTAAATTCAACATCACAACTGAACGCACAGTATTAAAAATAATGTTTTCAGCGTACACTAGAAATCGCTTTTTCTTAGCAAGATTCCATCATAAAAAGAGAACTTGATATGCAAACATTAAAAAAACATTTTAAAAAAAGCTTGGCTTTTATATTTATCAGCGCCCTGCTTCCTGCTCAACTTAATTTGGCGGCAACCGATCTTACTGCACAAGACAAATACCTTAAAGCTCGCGTTAAAAGCCTTGAACAAAATTCTGACCATGCCAACCATATAGAGCCCGTAGAAAAAAGCCAAGAATTTCATGGTGTTTTTTACGGCTTCCTACCTTGTGAAAATTGTAATGGCATTAAAGCAACATTATCTTTAAAGCAAAATAACCTTTACTTGCTAGTCACTCAACCTGCCAAAGAATCTTCTAAAGAGTTTTATGAAAAGGGTAAATATACCTGGGATGATGAAAAACATACCGTTATATTAACGCCACGTAATGATGCCAGCATAAAGCACTATTTAATTAAAGATGAAGGCACCCTCATACAACTTAATAGCGATGGCTCGCCCATGCAAGCCGACAAAGCAACTAGCTACACCTTACGCAGAAGCGACTCAGCAAAAACCCGCGAAGTCCATATCCATTAAGCCATCAAAAATACTGTAACCTTAAAAAAAAACGTCCAAGACAAGCGTCTTGGACGACTGGTTTTTGTTAAGCTCACAACCGACTAAAGCTCGCACAAGCAGCGCGACAACCTTGTTATTAAAAACCACGCTTGCCCCAAGGCAACATTTTATAACTTAGCTTAATAAACGCTTATGCTTTATAGCGGCGTAAATAGGCATGACTGATAACGTTTAAATATCGCACTTTTTTTCATCATTTTTAACCTAGCCATCATCGCTCAACCCTCACCTTAGCAATCAAACTACTCTCGCAACATTCAATAGCAACTTCCTTAATAAAATTATTGGGATGCACTCATTAATTGATATCAACAATGGATGCAACGGCTCAAAGTCGTAAATGTATTTTATTTCATTAAATCGTCACATTATCACTTTAAGATAGCTTTTTTACTTAACAGACAGGCCTAAGAATCCAAAGCTAGGATTCCTATAATGAACGCAGTTAACCATCAATGCCGGATCACACTATCGACATTGTCCAATATTAAATAATAAAAACAACTAACATTCAGGGGCTTTATGACATTAAGAATTGCGTTCATCACCGATGCTTGGCATCCACAAATAAATGGTGTAGTAACAACCATCCAAAATACCTGTACAACCCTAGAAAAATCGGGTCATCAAATCAAACTCATTACTCCGGATCAATTTTTAACCATCCCCTGCCCGTCCTACCCATCCATACGCTTAGCGATTGGTTGTTATAGAAAGCTTAGTCAACAACTGACTGAGTTCAACCCTCAACGCATTCACATTGCCACAGAAGGTCCTTTGGGATTAGCTGCAAGGCGCTATTGTCTCAAACACAACTTAGCCTTCACCACCTCATTTCATACCTTATTTGCTGAATACATAAATTTACGATTTAGAATCCCTATATCAGTTGGCTATAGTTTTTTACGTTGGTTTCATCGGCCGGCCGTAAAAGTCATGGTGGCGACTCAGTCGGTAGAATCCGACTTAAAATCGAGGGGTTTCAAAAGCCACTTTGTACGCTGGTCTCGTGGAGTAAATCCTGATTTTTATTATCCAAGAGCTGAAGACTATTTATCACTACCCCGCCCTATCTCCATGTTTGTTGGCAGAGTTGCCATTGAAAAAAATATTGACGCTTTTTTGTGCCTAGACATACCAGGAACAAAAGTAGTCGTCGGGGATGGCCCACAACTCAAAGAACTTAAAGAAAAATACCCTGAAGCGGTTTTTGTTGGCTTTCTATCAGGAGAGCCTTTGGCCAGACATATGGCTGCCGCCGATGTCTTTGTATTCCCTAGCCGTACCGATACCTTTGGTATTGTCTTGCTGGATGCCTTAGCCAGTGGAGTCCCTGTTGCAGCTTTCCCAGTAACAGGCCCCTTGGACGTCATTACCAGCGACAAAGTGGGCAAGCTTGATGAAGATTTAATAACAGCGATAACTGAAGCGCTGAAATTAGATCCAAATGATTGTCGAAATTTTGCCATGAACTATTCATGGGCTAATTGCACCGAACAGTTTTTTAATAACCTCGTTCCCGCTTTTGAAGACCTTACCGTATCGGAAAGTCATTTAGCGACTGAGCGCCCATAGCATAAGCGCTTTAAAGTACAAACAGCGCTATAGCACCCCGTCAGCTCCAACACGCCTTTATTTAGTGTTGTAGCTGACCTTAGGTTACTTTTCAAATAAATCCAATCATAAATCTGCATCTTAGCACTCAAGAGTGCAATGATCCTGGTTTACGCTCAATCGTATAAGGCACCTAATCTAATGAATCGCGGCTTTTACACCATTCTTTCAGCACAGTTTTTTTCATCATTAGCGGATAATGTTCTTCTGTTTGCTGCCATTGCACAACTTAAAAACTTTGCCGCCCCTTCTTGGCAAATTCCGGTATTACAACAATTCTTCGTTTTCGCTTTTATCGTGCTAGCCCCCTTTGTCGGAGCCTTCTCCGATGCGCTACCCAAAGGGCAAGTCATGTTCATTAGCAACACAATCAAAATAGTCGGTTGTATTGCCATGTTATTGGGTCTGCACCCCCTTTTCGCCTATGGTTTTGTCGGCATTGGAGCCGCTTTGTACTCGCCGGCTAAATATGGCATCCTGACTGAATGCCTGCCGGCCCAGCGCTTGGTATGGGCAAACGGTTGGATGGAAGGTCTAACCGTCGCAGCCATCATACTAGGAGCCATTTTAGGCGGCTTATTGATGGGCCATCGCGTTGATGAACAAATCATTCAACAACTCAGTAAACTTGATTTTAATGCCGGTATTGATACCGCGCCTGAGTTCGGAATTTTTATCACTTTTTGGCTATACTTGATAGCAGCCCTACTCAATTATTTTATCCCCAACCTCCCCATAGAACACAGTCTAACAAAACGAACACCCGCCTTCCTATTAGTAGACTTTTGGCGAACTTTTCTGCTGCTATGGAAAGACCCCTTGGGCCAAGTATCACTTGCAGTCACTTCACTATTTTGGGGGGCAGGCACGAGTCTACGCTTCATTATTCTTGCTTGGTCTGCCGTCGCCTTAAATTTTGATTTAGAACAAGCAACACAATTGACCGCTCTGGTCGCAGTAGGTCTTGCCATTGGTTCTGTGGTGGCGGCTAAAGCCGTACCCTTAGAACATGCCGTTAAAGTACTACCCTTAGGGATAGTTATGGGCTTGGCTGTCTTAGGCATGGTTTTAGTTACTGATTGGCGGGTGGCTATACTGATGTTGATAGTCATTGGCAGTCTTGCCGGCAGCTTTCTCATACCCATGAATGCCTTACTACAGCACCGAGGTCATAAACTCATGGGCTCTGGTCACTCCATTGCCGTGCAAAACTTCAACGAAAATCTTAGCATAATCTTTATGCTGGGCGCTTATGCACTCATGATTGAAGTCGGATTTTCAATCTATACTATTGTCATAGTGTTTGGCTTATTTGTATCGATTACCATGGGCTTACTGGCACTCAAACATCGTCACGATCAAGATTAATCATCGTGATAAAAACGATTAACTCGTTATTTTAAGCTATTATCTTATTTTTTAGAGGAATATCATAACTACAGTCATTATCTCCTCATTGAACGCTGCCGATATCATTATTGTGCAAATAAGTTAACATGGCTACACGACTTTTTTAATTGAACGTATTATATCAACCTTATGACTGACTTTTCTTCAATTATAGCCGGGTGTAATCGTTCTGAAAAGGAATAACCCAAAGCAGGGGAACGAATCCAGATTGTCAGCCGCTAAGCCTATTGGGTTGTGGTGATTATACTTTAGTTCTAGCCAATCTTTTTAAACTCTATCACTTGAGCGCCATTCTTAAGCGTGTCTAGGTAGTCACTCCATGACTGCATCATTCTCCTACGCTCTTCCAGATATTGCGCTCTATTATAGGCGGCTCTAACTGAGTCCCTTGGTGCATGGGCTAATTGCCTTTCTATTGCGTCCGGACTCCATCCCTGTTCATTAAGTAGCGTTGAGGCTGTTGTCCTAAAACCGTGGGCGGTCATTACATCAGAATCATAACCCAGCGATTTTAAAGCCGACCTGATAGCATTATCAGACATAGGGCGACCATTGCCACGACTTGAAGGGAACACGTATTGACCGCCACTTGTAAGCGGCTTTATTTCCTCCAATATTACCATAGCTTGTGTTGATAATGGCACGATGTGATGAAAGTCAGTTTTAGATATGTAAGGCCGCCATTCACGCGCCTCTAGGTCTATATCATCCCATAATAATTGGCGTATCTCTCCGGGTCTTTGAAAGACTAAAGGTGATAATTTAAAGGCTGATTTAACAATAAATGTTCCCCTATAGTTGCCTATATCCCTGAGTAACTGCCCGACCAAATTAGGGTCTATTATGGCGGCTCTGTGTTTTATCTTTTGTGCTGGTATCTGTCTTGCTACTGGCTGGGCTGGGTCATAGTCAGTAAAGTTATGGACAATGCCATAAGCGAATATAGAACTTATTTCACCATGCAGCCTGTGGGCTGTTGATAGCTGCTTCACATCAATCAATGGCTTTAGTGTTGCTAGTACATCCGATGATTTTATGGTGTTGATAGGCATATCACCCAAAATAGGGAACGCCATTCTTTCAAGTCTTGAGGTTTTCTTTTTTTGTGTGAGTGGTTTTGTTAAATGTTCAATTGATTCTAGCCATTGCCTCGTTATATCTGCAAAGCTGTTTATTATTGGCAGGCCGTCAGTTACTCGATCATTATTTGATTGTACAAGTTGCTGTGCTTTTTTTTGCTCGCTTCTTATTTCGCTAGGATCAATTCCATTCGCTACGCTGCCCCTAGCTTCTTCTGATTTACGCCTTGCCGCCTCTAAAGTCACATCAGGATAAATTCCTAATGCCAGCTTCTTCTGTTTCTTATCGAAGGTGTACATAAACCGCCATAATTTACTGCCACCTTTACCAACAAATAAATACAGGCCGCCACCATCATTAAGCATGTAATCTTTATCTTTAAATTTTGCTGACCTGTAGACCGCGTCTTTATTGAGTTCTTTAGCCATTTTATGTCCTTTATTATGTCCTTTTTTTTACCACTATAGCAAAGGACATAATAAAGGACATACTTTTACCTGATTAGCAAGCTGCTTCAGCTAAACCAGATTTTCTAAATTATAAGGTGCATACTGACCCAAACAAACCTAGGAAAGAGAAACTGTCATGGCCATGAACCGTATCCAATTCCAACCAGGCTTATCTTTGCCTGCATTCCATGCGCAGTTTGGCACTGAAAAGCAATGCGCGGACGCACTAGAATCGGCACGTTGGCCACAAGGCTTCCGTTGTCCAGGGTGTGGCAATGGCGATTATTACTTGCTCACAGCTAAGAAACATAAAACCTTCCAATGTAAATGCTGCCGTCTACAAACATCTCTGATCGCAGGCACCTTGTTCCAAAGCACCCAGTTGGCACTAACTATTTGGTTCTTAGCGATTTATCTGGTCAGTCAAGCTAAGACAGGTTTGTCAGCACTCGATCTTAAACGGCAACTTGGTATGAGCTATCCTACCGCATGGCTAGTACAGCAGAAGCTTATGCAGACAATGGTTGAGCGGGATGCTCAGTACAAGTTGTGTGGTAATGTTCAAGTCGATGATCCTTATCTCGGAGGTGAATTGGCTGGCGGCAAGGCTGGGCGAGGTTCTGAGAATAAAGTGCCCTTTGTGGCTGCTATCTCTCTAAGTTCAGAAGGCCGACCCTTGTATATTAAAATGGCACCAATTCCAGGTTTTACTCGCAAAGCTCTAGCCATCTGGGCTAACGAAGACCTTACACCTGGTTGTGTAGTCACTTCCGATGGCTTGGGTTGTTTTGCTGGGGTAATCGATGCGGGTTGCCAACATAAGGTCATCGTCGCTGGTGGCCGCAAGCCCAAGGACTTACCAGAATTTAACTGGATCAATACTGTTTTGGGTAACCTCAAAACCAGCATGGGTGGAGCTTACCATGCGTTTGATTTCGCTAAATAGTGCCTGAAAGAAAACTCGGTTTTTTCAGAGAGCCAGAAGCAGATCAATTATGTATGCGGTAATTTTTCCCCTTAAAATGCTTTTCATTACTTGCTGAACGGCTCTAATTGGGCGTATTTGTGCTTCTTTGGTAATTTCAGGA
>CAMDOP010000088.1 GCA_945903675.1 Crenothrix polyspora | reverse complement strand
GTAAAGAGTTTCTTCAAGAGCATAGTGGTGATACTAAAGGTATTTCCTTGTTTGAAAGCAATGATTTATGTATGGATGAATCCTCTGTTGAAGTAAATTTTGAAACTACTAAATCAGGCCGGATAAAAGCAACCCTCAATAATATACATTTGGCTTTAAATAATCCTCAGTTTAGTGATATTAACGTGGCCTACGACTTGTTTAAAGATCAAATTATGTACTATGTTGGAAATTCCAGTGAATGGCTCCCTTTAACTGATGATGCTTATACTAACCTCCGTATTGAACTGCCTAAATTAGGCTTTGAGGAAATACCTGCGCCCCTGATGAAAGACGTTGTTAGTTTTACAGCCAAACAAAATAAATTCGATTCAGCGCAACAATGGTTAAATGGCCTTGAATGGGATGGGGAGCCGAGAATTAAAAACTTTAATTCTGTTTATTTTAATACAGCGGATACACCCTACACCCAAGCTGCAGGGCTCTACATGTGGACTGCGCTTGCAGGACGTACTCTTGACGCGGGTTGTCAATGCGATATGGTTCCTGTTTATGAAGGTGCCCAAGGTGATGGCAAGTCAACGGCAGTTGCTGCAATAGCACCCAATATTAACATGACGACGGAAATCAGCTTTTTGGATGATGAGGATAAAACTTCCAGAAAAATGCGTGGTTGTTTAGTCGCTGAAATTGCAGAACTCCGAGGTATTAACACTAAAGATGCAGAGTCAATAAAAGCATTCATTACTAGACGGTATGACAGACTTAGGCCCTTATACCAAGAGTTTACGACGGACATTCCAAGACGCTGTATTTTTATAGGTACGACTAACCAAAAAGACTTTTTAGGGGACGCTTCGGGTGAAAGACGTTGGCTACCCCTGTCATCTGGTAAAGTAGATACAGCCGGCATAATCCGAGACCGAGACCAATTATGGGCTGAAGCAGCTTTTATCTATAAAGAGAAAGGTGTCTGCTGGCAGGAGGCCCAAGAACTAGCACCAAACGAACACGGTGATTTTACCTATGAAGATTTATGGCAAAACCCAATAGCCTCCTACCTTAAAAACATATCAACTCAAAGCGACTACGAATTTGATTTAACTTCAGCCAATATTTTAGATTGTGCCTTGGAACTCGATTTTAAACACCAGAAACGATTTGATGAAATGCGAGTTGCTAAAGTAATGAAAAATCTAGGCTATGAGAAACAACGCAAGATGGTTAATGGAGAACGAAAAAATGTTTGGGTAAAATGCCATACCTAAAGGGAGGTATGGCAAGAGGTATGGCAGCTGGGAGGCTACGTGATCTGCTGTCTGTAGGCATTTGCCATACCTACCATACCTATTATATATAATTATATATATATACATAACTGCATAAGGAGTGGTAAATGCCTATAAGGTTAGTTTTTTTATTTGGTATGGCAGGTATGGCAAAAACCCTGCAGCCCATATTTTACATGGCTTGTAGCCTGCCACACCTAGACAGGTGGTATGGCAAAGATGAAGAGGTATGGCACACCTTAGTAGAAATATAGCAAAACCCAAGGATCATTCGCAGGCTTAGGCGCAAAAGCAATAAAACGAAGTTAACCACTTCGCGTAAAAATTCAGGGTAATTCCTGCGCAGTAAACTATAAAAGGTGAATTAATCACGACCAACCATCGTGCATATAAAAATTAAAGCAGTAACGACGCAATAAAAACGGTCTCGTCAACCGCAAAGTTAACTCAGGGTTATTCCTGCAAAAAAACAGCTAAAAACTAACTAATTAACTAACTTTGTGGAAGCAAAAAACAATGACTACAACAGACTTACTCGCCAATTATGGCTCTTTAATGCACAGATTTAAACTTGATCTCGTTGCGATGGAGACACTAACAAACTATAGATTTAATCTTAATGAGGCAGATTTTGTAACTATCCAATATACTCAATTATTTTATGAATCAAATGTTCATAACAAAGAGGGCTCCCGCATACAAGCACTTCGATTAGGTGATCAATTTGCTTTTAGGACAAGTTCTAATGTTGGACTTATACTTTGGCTTGATCCAGCTAAAATGGGACATGATAAGTTAGCTAAATGGTTAGATAAGCATCAAATCCCTGTTGTAAACACACCCATTCCCAAACATTTGCTCAAGATTGATCTATCAGATGCGAAACCTTATGCTTTTTGTAACTACGATTATTTGCCTGTAAATAAAGATAATCCGGCGCCTGTTATTTTAAGCTCAATTTATCACTTGGCAGAAGAGATCATGCTCCAAATCGAAGACCATTTGATAGAGCTAGCAGAGATTGAAACTTTAAAGGCAAACATTCTTCCAAAATTATCAGAACATAGAAAAACTTATAATTCTTTTGAGCAGAGCAAATCCATGAGCAGTAAAAACCGAGAGCAGTTGCTAAAACTTTTTTTAAAAAAAGAGGGATAAGCGGTGAAAAACAAAAACTCGCCGCTGCTTGAGCAAAACACAAAAAACACCAGTCACATTGAACCTTCTAGGAAATCTGGTCAACGCACATCTGAAGGCGAATCACGCCGCATTGCCTCTTTATACAAGCACGGAAATCGCTCAAAAAGTGTTGTCGATCGAAGAAAATTAGCCTATGAGGAATTAAAGGTTTTACGACAAATTGCTTATGCAATAAATTTAATTCCTTGGTGGGGCGATCCACGAAAGAAGCCCAAGTTACAAGTATTCTAATTGTAGAATTGAACAAAACCACACTACTATTTAATAATTATGAAGATGACATTTAATCGGCAGTTAGTTTTAACTGCTTTAACAGAATATGACGAGGAAACAACGCCCTATAGTGCAACTGCTGTGACATATACTTTAAAAAATGCTTTCGTTTTTAAGTGGTCCGGCATCTATAGTCGAATGAAAACAGCACCCAACTCAGCCAAGTTCACCGCACACTAAAATCTGATAACGTATTTAACTACCAAATTTAGCTATTGTTTTATAAGCGAATATACCCATAAAATTGCTAAAACACTAATTGCAGCATAAAATAAAAATCCAATTATACTCGGACTCTGAATAGGGGGCTCCTTTGCAGGTGATCCGTCTGTATATTTTTGATAAATATTTGGTGAAAACTCGTGACCCTGATCAAGCTTGTACTTTTTGATTATAGTTTTAATAACACTATTTGTATCAATACTGTTTCCTAGTACAACAACCGCTCTATTAAGCTCTTTAGCTATTTCTCTCTTTCCCTCTTTTAAAAGGCTACCAGCAAATTCCTGTAACAATCTATTTACACCGAAGAATTTCATTAGAAATTCCTTTTCAAAGACCTCAGCTATACCATCTGCATCTTCAAAGCGTTTACTTTCAAGAATATCTAGTTTAAATGTAAAGGCCAAGTCTTGAGATAATTTATTAAGTTTTTGAAAGAGTGCATCCAAGCCTTTTACGTGTTCAATCGCAATATTCCAATCTGCCTCTAATACATCATTTCTGGCATTTGTGAACTCATCTTTTGCCTGCTCAGGTTCATACTGATCCTTTCTTGCTGATCGTTCATCATCATATTTTTTACGCTTAACAGGATCAATCAGAATGGCATATGCTTCATTAATTTCTTTTGACATTCTTACAGCTTTTACTTTATCACCAATATATTTATCAGGGTGATATATTTGCATTAAAGCCTTATATGCTGCTTTGATTACGGCTAGTTCTGCGCTATCAATAACACCTAAAGTTTTGTAAAAATCCTGCTTTGCTGAATTCATTTAGAAAAAATCCATAGTATTACGCCAATTGATGATGCTTTAACTTGTTTTAGGGTTTTGTATATCACGAAACCAGATAACTATCGTTTATTATAAGCGGGTTTCCTTGTTTTTCTATAAACAACCTAAAATTTTACCTGAAACATCATTCACTATGTCAGATCAGTACAGTTTGTTTGGCAAAGAATTAAATGGCGTCAATATCTATATCGGGGGTTTGCAAGGCGTCCAAGGTGAAAATAGTAAAGAACGTGTAAGCGAAGCTAGTAAGATGTTAAATGGTCTTTCTCCAATACGAATAGTTTTAGAAGCTTGCCTTTCATTTTCAGAGGCTATAAATGCCGTCTCTGTGCTGGTAGTCCCCAGCGATTAATGCTATACCTGCAACTGAGCTTTCCGCGATTATAGCTGTATAACCCGCTTTAATAAGGTGTTCATCAGTAAGATTGTAAGTCATCATTATATTGGTGCAGTTGGCTATATCTTTCTCGTACTTAGCCTGATATTCAATAACAAGAGTATCAACAGCAACATTGATATGCTTAGGTCCACAAGCAGTAAGTAAGACAAAAGATAGTATTAAAAGAATCTTGTTCATTACTTAACTCCTGCGGGTAAAAGCCACATAGGTATCTCCATTTATCGGAGTTGCCATTTTTTCCCATTTCAATAATATAAATATAGTTTTAAATTTTTATAAAGAGTATCGTTAATAGGTTAAAAGGGATTCTCAATCCATTATTCATGGATACTTTATTCTGCTGTGTTAATTAGTTGTACCACTTGTAATGCAAAGGAAAGTGTTACATCAGTTAAGGTTCAGTAATATCTTTACCTATGCAGATTGCACTATTTCATTAATGAACAACTTTTTTGGAGCATTATTATGAAAAAAACGTTTTTAACTTCGGTTGCTTTATTAGCTGCAACTCTTGCTGTTGATGCAAGTGCTGCTTTACCTGAGAGTGTCTCAGCTAAACTCCCAGAAATGGCTGTAATACAACAGAGCTTTCAAGCTCAAACCCCATTTGTTTTAGAAAGAGCAAATGATAAAGGTCTATTTGTCGCCGCTCATGGCTCTCATAGTTCACATAGCTCGCACTCTTCCCACGCTTCATCTCGTTACTAAGAAAATGAACGAAGACGTTATCACCTTTGATGCTAACGTCTTTTCTCTTGAGACCGTTAAGAGGGCACTGTATCGATTTACTGACAAGTGCTCGTTTGATATCCAAGTAAAAGACAATGTTATTGCCGTTCAAATCCAATCTAAAACACAAGATGATTGGGTAGCTAGAGTTAAAAATGAAGTTTTGGATCAAGATTTAAGGGATACTTTATCAAAAGAAACCGCAAATATTCGGACATTAATTCTAGCGAATGCTTTCTCTAATACTGGTCTCATTGAGTAATGTCACTATTAGGGAAGAAGTTTAAATTAATTGAAGCATTTGATCAGTCTACTGATGGTTCTTATGAATTACTGCCAGCGAGATTTGCTACTTTAGATAAAGATCGTTATGTATTAAGCAATGATGTGGGTGAATTCTTAGTTATCACTCGTCCACAGCTTAGTGATTATATTAAAAAGAGACTCGCTAGAAATTCAGATTTTTATCATGATCTGAAATCTAAAGGGTTTTTAATTGATGATGATTCTAATGTTGCGCTTGATTTACTAGCACTTAAGTACAGGACTAAAGCACAACGAATATCACAATTTACAGCTCTGCACCTCTTTGTTGTCTCCCTCCGCTGTGATTACACCTGCCAGTATTGCCAAGTATCACGGCAAACTGATGATAAAAATGCTTTTGATATGTCTGAAGAAACCGCAGACAAGGCATTAGATTTAGTCTTTAAAAGCCCGTCTCCAGCAATTAAAATTGAATTCCAAGGTGGTGAGCCTTTACTGAATTTCAAGCTAATTCAGTACATTGTTGCTACAGCAAAGTTAAGAAATGCCGCGCACAATAAAGACTTACAATTTGTCATTACTACAAACCTTAGTTTGTTAACAGATGAGATTCTTGCATTTTGCATTGAACATAACATTTGCTTATCCACCTCTCTGGATGGTCCAGAAAAACTACACAATGCTAACCGTCCGCGCCCAGGGCAAAATGGTTATCAATTAACTGTTGAAGGTATTAAGAAAACACAGTCAGTCTTAGGTAACGACAAGATAGGTGCCTTAATGACAACGACAGAAAAAAGTCTACCAAACGTAAAAGCCATTATTGATACTTATTTAGAGAACAATCTGGATTGTATATTTTTAAGGCCGCTTAGCCCTTATGGTTTTGCAGTAAAAACAAGGCAAGCTTATAAATATGACATAGACCGTTGGTTTGAGTTTTATAAAGAAGGCTTGGATTATGTCCTAGAAATTAATAAGCAAGGTTATAGATTTGTAGAAATATATACTGAATTGATTATTAATAAGTTGTTGTCTCCCTTCAGTACTGGGTATGTTGATTTACAGTCTCCCACTGGAGCAGGAATATCAGCCATTGTTTATAACTATGATGGAGATGTATATGCCTCAGATGAGGCTCGTATGCTCGCGGAAATGGGTGATAAGAAGTTTCGTCTAGGGAATGTTCACACCGATAGCTACGAAGATATTATATTATCTGATGTCTTACTTGATACTTTAGAAGCCTCTTTATCAGAAAGCATACCGATGTGCGCTGACTGCGGCTTTCTCCCCTATTGTGGTACTGACCCAGTCTATCATTATGCAACTCAAGGTGATGTGGTTGGTAATAAAGCCCTGAGTGGTTTTTGCAGTAAAAATATGAAAATATTCCGCCATGTCATTTCATTACTAGAAGATGACCCAGAAGCACGAAAGATACTATTGAGCTGGGTGCGTTCATGATTAATTTACATTCTAAAGATAATAATCCTTTGGGCATTATTAGCCATACGGCTCCTTTCATCGCAAAAATAACAAGTAATATTGATTTGCCTAACGCCCTGCGTTCAAAGCAAATATTGATAGTAACAAATCCAGAACAAATTATTCCTGAAGGATTTGGGTTAATACTGTTTTGCCATGATGAGGAGCTTTCATCTATTGAAAATGGAATCCGCTTAGCCCCTGAATTACGCTACTTAAAAAATCATGACGTCATCAAGTTTTATCCTGAAAATTTAAAAATTGATGCTTTATATCGTAAAGAAGCAAATACTAATTCATTTTTAGTCACTGAACGCTGTAATTCATTTTGCATTATGTGTTCACAGCCACCACGAGATATTGATGATCATTATCTCGTTGATGATATGCTTACAGCGTTACCTCTATTACATCCTGATACGCATGAAATCATGATTACTGGGGGAGAACCTACGCTATGGGGTGATGACTTTATACGATTGGTACAAGCGACAAAAAATCATCTTCCAAATACAGCTCTACATATCCTTTCAAATGGAAGAAACTTTAAAGACCTTAATTTAGCGATTAAAGTCGCTAACGTTAAACACCCTGATGTGATGATTGGCATACCGTTATATGCTGACTACTCACAGTTACATGATTTTATAGTTCAAGCTGACAATGCTTTTGACGAAACTATTCGTGGCATTTTGAATTTAAAGCGTTGTAAGGTTCCAGTAGAGATTCGCATTGTTATTCATAAAGAAAACTATCACCGGCTACCTAAGTTAGCTGAATTCATAGCTAGAAATTTATTGTTTGTAGATCATGTGGCATTAATGGGTTTAGAACTCATGGGCTTTGCTAAATCTAATTTGGAAGGATTATGGGTTGATCCTTATGATTACAGAAATGAATTGAAAGAAGCTGTTGAAACATTAGCTACTGCAAAAATGCGAGTATCAATTTATAACACGCCTTTATGTGTCATCCCTGAGTCTATCAGACGTTTTTCAGCGAGTTCTATTAGCGACTGGAAGAATGATTATTTAGATGAATGTTCTAGTTGTTCCGCTCAACAGCAATGCGGTGGATTCTTCTCTTCTAATTTAAAAAAAGTGAGTGATCATATTCATGCCATTTGATTATAAGCCCCTAAGTATACAAAAATAAATTTATAGCTTAAGTAGTGATTCGTTGATGATCTAACTCTACCCTTTATATTTTCTGGTCAATTATGGTCAGCCAAACTAACCAAGAGGAATTTATGAAATATTTAATATTTGTTATAGCTTTAATGCCTGTTGTATCTTTAGCTGCCGAGGGCTATTTATGTTCAATGGGTTTTGAGGCTGTTCAACGAGCTGTAAATAATATGAATAATAGTGAACAGGTATCTTTATTGGCTAAAGATAAGGTATATCAGGAGCTTAAAATGAAATTAGGATTCTGCCTTACCGACTGTGAAGGGGAAAAATTTAAATACTGCGACTCTGTGGCAAAAGATTTTGAATCTAAATAAATGAGTGCTTAGTACGCCAAATTATTTATTAAGGAAATAATATGCGGTTTTGGTGGATCAATCAAAATCAAACTTATCAACATAAAGTTGCGAGAGTATACCCTGCTTTTTACTTCTTACTTCTTATCAGCAGCTTTTCCACATACGCTGGAGAGATGCTTGAAGGACGAGTAGTCGGCGTTCATGATGGCGATACTATAACTTTGTTGATGGCAGGCAATCGCGAGATTAAAGTTCGCTTAGCTCAAATTGATGCACCGGAACTAGACCAAGCATTTGGACAGCAATCAAAACAGTCCTTGTCAGAAATGGTCTTCAATAAAACTATTAAAGTTGAGAAAGAAACCATAGATAAATATGGTCGTACTGTCGGCACACTATTCGTTAACGACTTAGATGCTAATAAAGAACAAATTAAGCTCGGTATGGCGTGGGTTTATCAGAAGTATCTGCACAACCAATCATTGCTGTCACTAGAAGAAGCTGCTCGTCAGTCTAAGGTAGGTTTATGGGTTGATGCCAATCCTATGGCTCCTTGGGACTATCGCCATGGAGGCAAGCAGAAGGAAGCTAGGAAGGCAACGACTTCTCCAGTAGAACCTCTCACTCCTATTAATAAGAATGCCGCCTGTGGTGATAAACACTATTGCAAAGAAATGAACTCTTGTGAGGAAGCCAAGTTCTATTTAAATCAATGCGGCTTAACCCGTATAGATGGAGATGGCGACGGCATTCCTTGTGAAAAACTGTGCAGACCAACATCTACGAAATAATTCAGCAATACTAATAATCATGAATCAATTAAAGAAAATAACAGCACTTACAGTCACCTTATTAGTGATTGGCTGCACAACTCCTCATGAGCAAGCAAATCTAGCCAAACAAAGCTCTGAGACTGAAAATAATACAGTAAATATCACACCTGTTGATTCTAGTGGACAACACGAAGCCACTCCGTCAGCTAAGCTTAAAATCAACTTAGAAAAAGCTAAACAAGGTGATCCTAAAGCACAAAGTAATCTCGGCTTTATGCATCAATACGGCACGGAAGGCGTAAAGAAAGACTTAAAGGAGGCAGTCCGATTATATCGATTGTCTGCGGCACAAGGTAATTCAGATGGGCAGTACCGACTCGGCTTTGCTTATAGGCAAGGTGCAGGTGTCACGCAAGATTATAAAGAAGCGGCTAAATGGTTCCGATTGTCGGCCGAACAAGGAGATGCTTATGGACAAGATAAATTGGGGTTTGCTTACTGGCGAGGGCAAGGGGTTACTCAAAATGATAATGAAGCATTTAAGTGGTTTAAGAAATCAGCTGAGCAAAACGATGATCAAGGGCAATTTGGCCTAGGTAGGATGTATGAAGATGGCACTGGTGTTAAACAAGATTTTATAGAAGCGGCGAGGCTTTTTCGATTATCTGTTGATCAACGTAACAATGATGCCTGTTACAGTTTAGGTAATATGTATGAAAAAGGTATAGGCGTTAAGCAAAATTATATAGAGGCAGCAAGACTATATACACTCTCTGCTAATACAGGTAATAAAGTTGGGCAAACAGTCTTAGCTAATCTTTACGAAGATGGTAAGGGAGTTGAGCAGAATTACAGCGAAGCACTGCGACTATATAAACTAGCAGTAAAACAAGGATACTCCGAAGCGCAATATGATTTAGCGCTTATGTATCGTAAAGGACTAGGTGTGCCACAAGATTACAAAGAAGCAGTAAGATTAATCAAATTAGCCGCTGATCAAGAAAGTCCAAATGGACAGTTTATGCTAGGTGCAGCCTATTTGTATGGGGAAGGTGTAAAAAAAGATTACGTTGAGGCAGCATCATGGTTCCGATTATCAGCCGACCAGGGCTATGATAAAGCACAATATTTTCTTGCTGATAGATATAAAAAAGGACAAGGAGTCAAACAAGATTATGAGGAGGCGATTAGATTATTTCGCTTATCAGCAGCCCAAGGCAACGCTCCTAGCCAATGGCTTATTGGCCGTATGTATGAGGCAGGAGAAGGTGTTGAGAAAAGCTATAAAGAAGCTATCAAATGGTATCGCTTAGCTGCAGGTAATGGGGTTACTGCAGCTCTCGAATCTTTGGGTGATATGTATGAAGATGGATTAGGCGTAAAGCAAAGTTACAAGAAAGCACTTCATTTTTACAAATTATCGTCTGATCAAGGTTATGGGACTAGCCAAGCAACTTTAGGCAATATGTATGAAGAAGGTAAAGGAGTAAAAAAAGATTATGCAGAAGCCGTTCGTTTATACAGATTATCTGCCGATCAAAAAAATGTATTTGGGCAAAACGCTTTGGCGAGTATGTATAAAGAGGGCAAAGGTGTAGAACAAGATTATGAAAAAGCGTTTAATTTATACAGGCTAGCAGCCGACAATAATTCCCCATCAGCCCAATACAATTTGGGGCTTATGTTTGAAGAAGGTAAAGGAGTTAAGCAGGATTATCTTGAAGCGCTTAAATGGTATCAATTGTCCATTAATCATGACTACCCTGAATTTGAAGGATTTGTTCATCTGGGTTTGTTGTATGAGTATGGTTTCGGGGTTAAACAAGACTTAGTTAAAGCGGCAGATTTTTACCAAAGGGCTGTTGCCGATGGCGTTGAGTATGAAAATAACACAAATATAATGGATGCAGAGGATCATCTAAAAGTCATTAGAGCTAAGCTTGAGTTAAATAAAGCCAATAAACTTTGATGGTTAATGTCCCCGTTCTTTTTTATCGGAAATTAATATGAAAATTTTTACATCGCTCATTTTGTCACTTATATCAAGCACCTCGATTGCTGATAGCACTGATTTTAACAATAACCCCCTTAATTATAATAATAGCCCACTCAATTTTGAAAACTCACCTAATAATTTTCAGAACAGCCCGCTCAATTTTGAAAATAGTCCAAATCGTTATGGTAATGAAAACATTATTCGTAACAATCAAGGCAATGC
>CAMDOP010000087.1 GCA_945903675.1 Crenothrix polyspora | reverse complement strand
AGACATGTTTGCTTGATGCTTCATAGCCATTAACTCTTGAGCATCAATACCCCATGGGATATCACTATGTCCTATTTCAGCGCCATATAAAAGCTCACCACCCAAGGCTGTCCAAGCACTGACATTTTGTGCAAGGCCAGTACATTTAGATAAAGTATCTAGGGTAGAGACCATTTTTACCTGTTGAGCGATAGCTCTTTTTAATAAGGCCTTCGGTATGGCATTACAAGGCGTATGTGCCCATTCATCAACGCCCGCTTTTATAGCAATACTGACACCTTTGGCCTCAGCCACATGCGCGGTTACTTTTTTACCCTGTAGATGTGCTTCATCAACGATAGCTTTAACAATAGATAATGATAATAAAGGCCAAGCTTTTTTGGCTTGAGGCATATGCTGATGATGATGATGATGATGATCGACATGCTCAGGTTTTTCATGATGATGTCCAGCAAGCCAGGGCGCTCCAATTTCTCCACCGGGCTCTAAAGCTATTTTAATAATGACAGCGCCACCATTAATCAATTCGCGCACAGTCGCTCTGGCTTGCTGCTCGGTAGTTACGGCTACAGCGATATTGTCAGCACCCATCACTGAGATAGGATAACCATTAGCTGCGGTAATAATGAGCCCTGAAGTCAGCTTACGTAAACGTCCATCACCGCCATAAGGAAGGTGAACCGGACCACCAACATCACGTAAGGTAGTAATACCATGTTTAAGTACAACGTCCTCTGGTATGTGTTGATAATCTAAGTGGGCATGTAGCTCTATCAATCCGGGTAACAACGTTGCATTGCCTAAATCAATAACGGTCGCACCTGGGATTTGATCAGCCTCGCGCTTTGCAATTTTAGTGATGAGCCCACCTTCCACCCATACTGAGGTATCGGTTCTCATCATCGTGCCATCAAACACGCGTGCGGCATGGATGATCAGCGATTTTTGTTCAACGGTTTGGGCAATAACTGGGCAAGAGATAATAAGCGTTAAAAATAATGACCACCGAGCTAATTGATAGAACTTTAAAACTTTTTTCATTTGAAGATAACTCAAAAAGAAATCAAAAAAAAGCGGTATCAGTACTATGACTGATACCGCCAAGACTTACAAGTTAGGCTTGGGCTAGTCTAAAGACCATTCAAACCTAACCTTTACTACAGAGACATTAATAACTGATATTACGCAGCCATACAGCGATTTATAAAAAACAAATAATGAGATCGCTATCGCGACGATTGTTTTAATCGGGTTATCGCACCCGAGGGCGAGATACTTTCTTTTGCGTAGCCTTTAGAAAGTATCCAAAGAAAAAGCGGCTCGATTGCCGCTACTTCCTGCGCTCCTCGGTTTTGTCGGGGGGCGGTAGAGAGGGCTTCCTGCCCTCCTACCGACGCACGGCATCCATGCCGCGCCCCTTCGGGCTAATCCCAACAAAACCTGCGGTGCTCGGCGCGGCAAACGAGAGCAAAACGACGTTACTGCGTAACGTCAGTTAATAAGTAATTTCTACACCGCCATAAAATGATAAGGGTGCGCCTGCGTTTAACATGGCATCACCAGCACCTGCGGTATTTAAAATATTCGTATTGGCTACGTAAACGGTATCTAACAAGTTTCGGCCTTCTACGAACAGTTTGTAATGGTTATTTGACCAACCCGTACGCATGCCCAGTAACCCATAGGAATCAATTTTGTAAGTGTTTGCATAATCACCCCAGCGTTTACCAACCACATCAAAAGTAGGGCCCATAAAATAACCGGCAGAATGATGATACATAGCCTCACCTTTTAAGAAGTAATCGGGGGCAGCAGGTAACGCATTATTACCGTAAGTTCGATCATTATCAAAATTGAAACTATTGACCGTATACGATAATAAAGGTCTGATGCTATGCGTACCAGTACCCTCTAAAGCAAAATTACCGCCAATTAAACCTTCAACGCCTGCATGTACAGTGTTATTAAAGTTTGCGGCTATGGGTGTACCACTTGCGGGGGTCACAGATAATATTTCATTATTAAGCCAAGAATAATACAGCGCCAAATCCCAATTCACTGAATTTAAGGCATTGATATTTTGTTTGCCACGCGTTCCAATTTCAACAGAGGTGCCTTCCATCGCTTTAAGATTGGTAGTACTTGAACCTGAGGTAATATTGTCCGCAATATTATAATTAGTCGGTGGCGCATATAAGCGAGTGGCATTCGTGTATAGGCTAGCGTTTTTAGTTAGGTTATACATCAAACCTAAACTAGGATTAAAGCCCGTATAGTCATTGCTGGCATTGCCCCCTTGAGAATAAAAATTACGAACATTGTATTGTGGAGGTGCAACAAAAGGCGCAACTAGAGGCTGTCCATCCTGAGGAATAGCTAATCTGGCATTATTAACTTCGCGATGCGCAAACACACCTTGTATGGCAGGCGTCAAGGTCCATTTATCGGTTAAATGCCAATGATCTTGGGCAAAAATTTCTATATTATCGGCTTTTTTGGTAATCGCATTACTCATAGCACCTTTTAAGCCACCATTATTAACGTAATTGCCACCTCGATCCGAATTAGTACCTACATTTAGACCGACCAATAAATCATGACTATCTAAATGTCTGTTATAGCGTGCTGTAGTACCCCAGTCTTGCTGAGTACTATCGACCAACATACTAAAGGCATTATTCATACCGCCTTGTTGAAAATTAGCATTGGGCACCAATACCGTATCTACGATTGGATGATAAAGATGCTGGTTTTCAAAAGAAAAACCAACGTCAAGTGAACTTTTATCATCGATAGTCCAAGTGGTTTTATTGGCAACACGCTCTGTTTCAGTATTTACTTGATAATTACCGCCTAAAGCTTGTGTACTAGCTTGGTAGGGATTTGCATTAAATTGCGCTCTAGTCAATTGCCCCGGTAATTGCTGATTATTTTTGATATAACTAAAAAAAGTTCGGTTAACGACAGAGTCCGAAATTTGCCAACCAACGTTACTATAAACCCCGATACGATCTTGTTTGTTATGGGCACGATAACCATCCCATTCTTTGCCTTCTATGGTTAATAAGCCATCAAAACTGTCATTAAAAACTTTACTAACCGTACCACGACCGAGGAACTGACCAAAACTGCCGCCATTGAGCGAAAGCCTTGTCATTGGACTATTTAGAGCAGTCGGAGACGTAAAATCAATAGCGCCACCCATAGTGCTAGCGCCATATTTTAAAGCATTACCGCCACGAGCAACGGTGGCATAGTTTGCAGATAAAGGATCGATCATGCGATTATGATTGTTACCATCAGCAGCTGTGACGGGTAAACCATCTTGTAAATATTTAACGCCACTAGCGGCATAGTTATTTGCATCTAGATTTGAACCACGACTAGATACAAAGACTTCATCGTTGCCACTTTGACTAGTTGAATATACGCCAGGGGCATAACGCAAGACATCAGCCATATTGGAGACATTACGGTCACTCAGTTCATTGATGTTAAGTAAAGTAACGCCTCCGGGCGTCAGTGCGACTTCAGCAACTGCTGCGGCAAGTTTTTTATCTTTTGTTTCAGACACTTCCATAGTTTTAAGTGTAGTGGCCGCTTCGGTGTTTTTATCAGTACTTGATTTAGCTTTCTTGGCAGGCGTTTTCGTATCAGAAATTACTTTAGAAGCTTTGCCCTCTAATTCAGTGCTATTAGTTAGTTCTTCGGCAAACAATTCTATGCCTGGATTAATTAACAACAAGGACACTAATAGCGGCCGAGTTATACGTAAAAACTTAGTCGGTGATTTGGGATATAAACGATTCATGTTAATTACCAATGTAGTAAATGAACACAGCTTTCGTTAGACACGCTGTGGCTTTTATCTAAAAAAAATCAATACATCGACTTATCTCAGACAGTACTGCAGATACTAAACAAAAATAAGCGCTAAGTTATGGCTTATACGTATGGCAAACGGAATATTTTGTATGCTAAACAGAAAACTAGGTGATATGACCTACTGTATACGTTAAATAACACAGTTTTTTATAAAAAAAAGCTATATAGACTATTAATAAAAATATAAGTCAATGAATTATATACCCTTAAAAAATATGGACCGTTTCTTGCATTAGATAACAAAAGCTTAATCTAATGAGACGAACTATATGGCTTATCAACAGCAAAACAATGTAAAACGCTGGAGCATTAACAATAACGAATTACCACTACAGTTTCAGCATAAATATGATCGATTTCAACAGTCGTTACCTGAAAATCTAGGCCAGGGTTTTACTAATATATTCCAACTAGATCATCATTTGACCTTTATGGAAACTGATTACAGGCCATCAAAAGATCTGTCTATTTTAAATAAAATAGACAGTGATGAGCCGAGACTCATGATTACTTTAAGCTTAAAAGGTAACTCTTGTTTTTCTAGCAATCAAGGCAACACTATCTTTTTTAAGGAAGGTTATACGACTATTGCCGCGTATCATTCCAGTTCAGGTGAGCGACACTACCAAGCTAATAAAGCCATCATGCAATTACGCTTATCCCTTAACCAAAAGTGTGTAGAGCGCTACTTTGGCACGGCTAACTTAATGCCCTTATTCAATAAGTCCGGCATTCAACAGATTAGTTGTTTGCCTATCTCTCATCAGGGCTTAATCATTGCACAACAACTATTAAATAACCAGATTCCCCAAGAAGGTCGACGACTCTTTATGCAAGGTCAAGTGATGTCTTTGTTAGCGACAGAGTTGATGCATTTATGGATAAAGCCTACCGAACACTTAGAGCGCTTTAGTCAAAAAGACCGTGAAATAGCCATGGAGGCCCAAGATATTTTATTTCTTGAGTTTAAGACGCCTCCGTCTGTTGAAGCTTTAGCTAAACGGGTAGGCATCAATCAGCTCAAACTAAAAACCTTATTCCATCATTATTTTAATAACACGCCTTATGGCTTATTACTGGAAATAAGAATGCGCAAGGCTTATCAATTATTGGCATCAAATCGATATCATGTGAGTGTTGTCGCTGATATTGTCGGCTACAATCACTCTAGTAATTTCAGTGCCGCTTTTATAAAATATTTTTGGCTTGCACCTAAGCAAGTATCTAAAAGAACTAATCATTAGGCTACTGAGCTGACTCTTGGCGAGAAGTTAAGGTAGTTCCTCTGGCGCTAACAAATACAGGTTCCAACTTATCAGCGCCCAGCAAGTACCTACGCAGCAAAAGCCATGATGCATGCCCATAGCAAGGGACTTGCTATGACAATCTAAGCTGAGGCAGTGAGCTTCTCGACAATGAGCAAGGCATACAGATTTAATGGGGGTTACTTAATAAAGACCTGACAATATCAATGCCTTTAAAATGAGGTTACGACTTTCTAACCTGTGCGATTTTCTGGGCTTAGCTCAGAATGAACAGCCCACTACACCTCCCAATTACCAAGTAAATGAAGAGGCTTGGCTTGTAAATTGATTTCAAACAAAGCGCTATTGACGTACTTTATACGGCATGATGCCGACATTAAGTTTCTGAATTAGAGTGTATTTTAAGTCTTCTAGTAAAGTTATGAATTTATCATTGTAGATAAAGGCATGGCCCTCTTTAACCTACAGCATCTTATTTATTTTTTCTAAACGTTCTTCGTCATTCATTAGGCTCATAAAATAGTTAATACGTTAGCAATATCTTCATAAACGATGATATTTTTTTTGCTGGAAATAATGTATTCCGCCAAGGTTAAAATTGCGCGCCAATTAGCGGGGTCTTTAATGAAGGCAAAGGCTTTTAAAAAGAGCGAGATTAATTTTGCTTGGCGTTGCGCCAGAGTCAGTTCAAGGCAATCGATATAGTCGTTAATGGTTGCTATGTCAGAACGACCACCGTAAAAATGTAAGGCATCAAGATGAACAAGATTTGCATTAAAAGGTTCATCATCTCTCATCGCGATATAGTTCGCTTCAGACAGCGGGCCTGCCAACAAATTAACGATATCGGCTTCAAAAGCGACTTGATATTGGAATTCTTGCGTTGGCGTGAAATCACTAATCGCTTTAGCAACTGAAGAAGGAAGAGTATGGATCAAGCGTCCGTCTTCTATTTTAGTCAGATAGGCATTAGCGTTTTCATAAGCACTGTAAGTACATTCATTGCCTTTATAAGCGTGATTAATGTAGATTTGAAAGTAGATAGGGGGTAATTGTTGTTGTTTGTTTCTAATATGAATAGCAGCGGCGTGACCTGCTTCGTGAAAAGCAACTTGCCTAATAAATTCTGCATCATGGCTGATAGGGGGAATATCAATTAAATGGGATCTTTTCATGATTCGCACCAACTGTATAAAAAAGATACGGCCAAGAAACTGACCGTATTAAGAGGAAGGAAGGTAACTCTAATCCTTTAGGAGCAGGAGCACAGAAGAGTTGCAAGCATTCTAATGACAATCAAGAGCCCTGAAAATGTGACATATTGCCGCGCGACATTATGCCGCTATAGTTGGCATAGTGTTTGCATTAACTATTAGTTTTGTTTATTGATAAGTGACTAAAAGCTCTGTTTTTTAAGGTTCATTTAGGTAATAAAGATAAAAAGTGTGGCATATGACACACTCAATAGGTGATATGCCTTACTTTTTAATTAGGGCTGGCAAAGACAACAAACAATAGTTGTGTACTGTTTACAAATTTCTTTATTATCGATGGCAGTTATGACTGGAATCTAACTATTAATAGTAGCAATCGATTCATCATCATTACCCAGAACGGTAAACCCGCAGCCGTTGTACTATCGCCCAGCGAATTTGAGCGTTTAAATACCCAATCCAGATTTCTATCTGCCGTGCAACAAGGTTTATACGACGCCCAAGCCGGCAGAGTGATTGATGATGATATGCTGGAGTGGTCTTGGAAGATAAAATTGCGAAGTTGCAAATTGCGCTGGAGTGATCGATCCACTGCTCACCTTGCTAACATATATGTAGACTGGGCAAACAGCTTTACGATTCTCATAGAACCCTATTTCCGTATGAATAGCTTGGGTGGCTTGACATGAACAGGGAGAGTTATTACAATTTTTGTACTTAAAACTGTACCTGTACTCTTTGGGATTATTATGGATGCTATAAGCTATACTGCTGTTCGCTCTAATTTATCGAAAACGATGGAAAAGGTGTGTCTTGATCATGCGCCGATTATTATTACCCGTAAAAATGAAGCCCCTGTTGTTATGATGTCGCTAGAAGATTACCAGTCTATGGAAGAAACTACATACCTTTTACGCTCACCCGCCAATGCCAGACATCTACTAGCCTCCATAGCAGAGCTTGAAGCGGGAAATGGGCTGGAAAAAGAACTCATTGAATGAAACTCACTTTCTCACCTAAAGCTTGGGATAACTATTTATACTGGCAAAATACCGACAAAAAAATGCTTAAACGCATAAACCTGCTCATTAACGATATTCAACGAACCCCTTATGAAGGTATTGGTAAGCCTGAACCGTTAAAGCATGGTCTGGCAGGTTACTGGTCCCGGCGAATTGATGACGAACACCGAATTGTTTATAAATATCAGGATAACGTTATTTTTATTGCCCAACTTCGCTATCACTATTGAGACTAATGAATCAATTGCTGCGTTTAATAATTGCGCAGGCAGATCGATCTGATAGGGGTGGATTCAACTTCGAAGAGCAATCTTATACCTCATTTGAAGCATATGCCGAGCATTGCATAAGCAATAATTATGGAAGCAAGGTAGCTTAAGTGGGGCTTAGGCTAGCTTGCTAATTTGAATAACTTTTATCTAAACCTACTTTTCCGCTTGTAGCTTTTTTAATTGCTCTGCAACTTTCTGAGCATCTAAGGCAGGGTCTACATCGTCATCAATCTGTCTTATGACTAAAGAGGGATCAATAATAAAGGTCCAACGTTTTGCCATTTTTATAACGGGCATTTTTACACCGTAGGCATCAGTTACCTTTGCGTCTGGATCAGATAATAAATTAAAGCTGAGTTTATGTTCTTGATGAAATGCCAGCAAACTTTGTACTTCATCGGTGCTTATGCCATAAACTTCAGCATTATTATTTCGAATAACTTGTATTGCGTCGCGAAAGGCACAGGCTTGTTTTGTACAGCCAGGCGTTCCTGCTTTTGGATAGAAATACAGCACTGTCCAGCCTATGTCTTTACGAGCAGCCAAATTAAACTCAGTGCCATCTTGAGCTTTCAATTGGAATAATGGTGCTGGCTGGCCAACAGCTAAACCGTCTGCATGAACAGCTGCGGCAAAAGGCAGCCAAGACAATAATAGCGCCAGTTGTTTTAGGATAGGGTTTTTCTTTTGCATGCTTTATCTCTGTATGTAAATGTTGATGAATCGTTATGCTATCTGCTCTTCTTTGAAGAGACTATGTTAAAACTAGGATTAGCAAGTAGTGTCTTTAGCTGCCATTTAAGCCAGCAATTACCGAATGGTAGTCAGTTAACGTGACATATTAAAAATGGATTTTAGGCTTATTTTACTGATAAACAACTTAATCTTATCGCTTAAAGCAATAAGATTAGTTGCTTTCTCAATTACACAATCAGAGGGCTCTGATAGCGGCTTGATTCTTGACATAATACCTAACTCCTAAAATAAATTACATTGAATGAATTGTTTGTTAAAGCACAAAATAGGCCAATATTACCTTAGCTATACTTTTCAACTACTTAGTTCGTTATATCTGTGTTTATGTTTATTTAAAACTAGGTGATATGCCACACTTTTTTAAAAAAATAAGGCATATGCCCTATTTCTGAATTAAGCGCGATTGTAATTAATGCCGCATAGCTTTAGTCTTTAAAATTAATGCTTTACCTGCTTAGATCTTATGTATTAAGCTTTGCTCGCATCAACACCCAAGCCTTGAATGCGGTCTTCAAAAAATCTGCGTTTTACGACATTTTGTTTATTTGGAAAATACCTCGCCCATGACCCAACAAGTCCCTGTACTCGAAGCTAAAAACTTAATCGTTCATTACAAACAACATCTCGCAATCGACACCTTAAATCTTTGTGTGCCTAAAGGTTGTGTTTATGCTTTATTAGGCGGTAATGGCGCTGGCAAAAGCACGACGATTAGTACCTTTTTAACCTTTAATCGTCCGACTAGCGGCGAGGTGTTGATTGAAGGATTGTCAGCTCATGAGCATTCAGCCTTAGTTCGTGCCAAGATTGCTTATCTACCCGAAAATGTAGCCTTATATGAATTAATGACGGGCGTAGAAAACTTAACGTTCTTCTGCACCTTGGCGGGCATTAATATTAGCACTGAGTTAGCGCGGCAGTTATTAACAGACAGTGGTTTGCAAGCCGATGCCCACGTTAAACGGGTGGGCAGTTATTCCAAAGGCATGCGTCAAAAAGTGGGTTTGGCGATTGCCTCGGCCAAAAATGCAAAAGCTATGTTATTAGATGAACCAACCTCAGGACTCGATCCCAGTGCCGCTAATGATTTTGCCAATCGCATCAGGGCGGCAGCCGATTTAGGTATGGCGGTGTTAATGGCAACCCATGATTTATTTAATGCTAAACAAGTGGCTGATCGTATCGGCATCATGAAGCAAGGTCGTTTAGTCGAAGAATTTGATGCTCATACTGTGCAGCATGATGAGTTAGAGCATAAGTATCTGGCTCATGCCCGAGGCTTGGCATGATAGGCGCTATCGTCCACAAAGAATTTGTTTCTACCTTGCGTGATGGCCGCTTATTGATACTGGGTTGTTCATTGCTGGTGATTTTTGTTGGCTTTTTATTGTCCTCGACTATGCAGACGCAACAACTGCGCACAGAAAAACTCAGTGTCGGCAGCACCGCTAAACAACAATGGGATACGCAAAGCGTTAAGAGCCCCCATGCGGCAGCCCATTACGGCATTTATGTCTTTAAACCCGATACAGCCGTAGCCGCCTTAGATCCAGGCTTAAGACCTTTTATCGGTCAATCTTTATGGCTAGAACCGCACAAACGCAATTTTGAACGCTTTAATCCTAGTGCAGATGAAACACTGGCTCATCGTTTTGGGCAAATGACCACCAGCTTTGTACTCTATGCTTTACTGCCTTTACTGATCGTGGCTTTAACCTTTAATAGCATCAGTCAAGAACGTGAACGCGGCACCTTGCGGATGTTGCATAGCTTGGGGCTGAATACCCAAGCTTTAGTGTTTGGTAAATTGCTGGGTTTATTAGCGGCATTTAGTTTGGTGTTGTCTCCCGTCTTACTACTGGCCTTTTTACTACTACAAGAAAGTTTTAACTTAAGCGCCGACGAAGGGCTTCGTCTGGGTTTGTTGTTACTGTCATTTTTGTTGTATTACGCGATATTTGCAGCCCTTGCTATTGCCGCTTCGGCTTACTTTAAAACCAGTCGCATTACTTTATTCTTTTTATTGGCTTTCTGGCTAGGCTCTGTATTCATTGGCCCGCGTTTGGGTGCGGTATTGGCACAAATGGGGTCGCCGAATCCGAGTGCTGAGGTATTTTGGGCGGCAATTAAACAAGATATAGAGCTAGGGATTAATGGCGACGGCAATCACGAGCAGCGTAACAAAGCTTTTGAAGCGCAATTATTGGCGCAGTATCACGTCAATACTAAAGACGAATTGCCCGTGGGTTTTGTGTCGTTAAATCGTCAATTTAATGATCATTATTCTAGCCGTGTCCATGCCCTACATTTTGATCGCTTACGTGATAACTTTTTACGGCAACAGCACTTAACACTTATCTGCTCTAGCTTAGGCCCAAGCTTAGCCATGCGCTCTTTGTCCATGACCTTTGCTGGTATGGATTTAGCGCATCAGCGTCATTTTGAAGACGCGGCAGAAACGTATCGCCATTACTTTATTAACCTCACCGAAGACTGGGACAGAGAGCGCAGCCATGGCACTGAACACAATGCTAAAGGGGAGAGTGCTGATTGGCGTAGCGTAAAAGATTTTAGCTATAGCCCACCTGACAGCCTGTTTGCTTTGCAACAGGCACAGTTAGATCTAGTCGTTTTGACGGCTTGGCTACTCGTAGCACTGTTATTATTATCCCTATCCGCTAAGAGATTAACTCCATGATGACCTTGATCCCGATAGAATGGCTGCGTTTTAGCCGCAACCCCCT
>CAMDOP010000086.1 GCA_945903675.1 Crenothrix polyspora | reverse complement strand
CGATCAAAATTAGCATGCGAAAGGTTAGCTCCCGTTAAATTAACATTATTCAAACTCGCTCGCATTAAGCCCATGGACTGATTTTTCATATCAGCACCCCATATAGCATAAGATAAATCAGCATGAGATAAATTAGCCCTATCCATCACACCTATAAAACGACTATGACTTAAATTTGCATAACTCAAGTTTGCGCTACCCACATGCACGCCAAAAATACTAGTCTTAGATAGGTTGGCATGCTCAAAATTAACTTTCGATAACACCGACAAATCAAGATTCAGGCCAGACAAATCAGAGCGACTAAAATTAGAGCGGCGTAAATCCGAGCCCCATAAGTCAGCATTTTTAAAATCTAAATTGGATAAATCAAGATCAGTTAGATCTTTTCTGCGTAAATCAGCCGGGTGACTCTTAACTGCCTGAGCTAAGCGTTGTTCAACACTAGATCGATCTAAATCTGCAGCCATTGCCGACATGCAAAACAAAACCGCCAACAACGGCCAGTAAACACAAATTTTCATGGGCAATACCTTCATTGAGTAAATAAACATTAACCGAACTAATAAACATTCGAGCAAACTTTAACGGCAGTTAATAACTATTGCAACTAAACCTTAATATAATAGGCTACCAACTAAAGGCGGGGCAGTTTAGCTTAAACGCTCACTTTTAGTCAGGACTCTCCTAAGCGTAGACAAAGGGCGAAGAGTTAAGCTTAACATTTATGGCTACCAATTTAAGACGGGGCACTAGCTTAATCGTTGACTTTTAGACAGGGTTCTATTTAAGAACAGACAAAAGACTAAGGGCGAAGGCAAGGGTTAAGTCTAATAACTGAGCAGCCTTAAGTTGCTAACCCCCTAGACTTAATCTTTCGCCTTGAGCCTTTCGTCTTAGTTGAAGCTGTCCCGCCTTAAGTTGCTAATCACCTTTTTTCTAGCTTATTTTGCTAATCTTCTAGGCTTAATCTTTCGCCCTGAGTCTTTCGTCTGCGCTAAAACTGTCCCACCTTTAGTTCGTAACCACACAACATGAGTCAATATTTAATGATTAACCTAGTTGGCAGACTCCTGATGTTAAAGTATAGTCAGCATCACACTAGCCATTAATCATACTCTCTATGACTCTCGAATCTAAAACACTTAGCAACCCTACCTTACTAAGCCCGATTGATATTGGCCCTTATCTTTTATCAAATCGTTTAGTCATGGCACCTTTAACTCGAATGCGTGCACCTGAGAATTGCCCTACCGATTTAATGACCACTTATTATGAGCAACGCGCAAGTGCTGGACTCATCATATCTGAGGCAACGACTATTTCTACACAGGGTGTCGGCTATCCAGCAACACCAGGCATTTATAATGCATCACAAGTACACGCCTGGAAAAAGATCACCGAGGCTGTTCATGCAAAAAGTGGTCATATTTTTATGCAACTCTGGCATGTTGGACGAATTTCTCATCCTGACTTTCATAATGGCCAACTCCCCGTTGCTCCATCAGCTATAGCACCTAAAGGTAACGCCATTTCTCCCAGTGGCATGAAGGCTTTTGTCACGCCACGCGCACTTGAAACCGATGAAATTCCGGGCATTATTGAAGATTATAAAACAGCGGCAAAAAATGCATTAGCAGCGGGATTCGACGGCATTGAAATACACAGTGCTAATGGTTACTTGCTCGATGAATTCTTACGCGACGGCACCAATAAACGCACTGATAGCTATGGCGGTAGCTTAGAAAATAGAACGCGATTTTTACTTGAAGTTACAGATGCATT
The DNA here is from genome assembly GCA_945903675.1 of Crenothrix polyspora. Lineage (GTDB taxonomy): Bacteria > Pseudomonadota > Gammaproteobacteria > Methylococcales > Methylomonadaceae > Methylobacter_C. The sequence goes on along the minus strand of CAMDOP010000086.1, from coordinate 9,446 downwards.
AATAAGCATTTGCGGCGCAGATCGCGTTGGTATTCGCTTATCTCCCAGCGGCACATTTAATGACATGAGCGACTCAAATCCTGAAGCCATTTTTGTTTATTTACTAAAACAATTGAATCCATTAGATCTGGCCTATGTTCATATTGTTGACGCCTTAGAAGGCGACATAAGACATGGTGCAAACGTCATTAGCTTAGAAACATTAAGAGCCAGTTATAACGGCACTTTAATTGTTTGTGGGGGCTATGATCAAATCCGTGCCGAAGACGTCCTAGCAAAAAGCTTGGCCGATGCTGTTGCATTTGGCCAACTCTATATCGCTAACCCTGATCTTGCTGAACGCTTCAAGCATAATGCGCCGTTAAATACACCCGATGTTAGCTCATTTTACGGCGGCACTGAAAAAGGCTATACGGATTACCCAAGCTTAGGGGAATAACTTTATCAAAGTAGGTTAGAAAATATTTTTCTGCCCACCGATTTTATACGTAAAGGGTGGGCAAACGATAACGCTTTTTGCCCACACTACAGGCCTATAACATTGAACTTCGATAAATGGGGGTATGCAATACGCCCCTACGTTACTTGTAACGCATCTACTTAGTCTCTGCGAGGGACTGTTGATTACGACTAATAATACCCGCTTCAGATTGAAGACTAGTGATTTGATCATTACTTAACTGCTTTACTAATAAATCTCGTGCAGAAGCCGCGCCCTTAAAGCCCTGAGCTGCCGCCAAATTAAACCATAAATAAGCCCGAGCATTATCGCTATTCACAGCAAGCCCTAACTGATACATTTCACCCAGAGCAAATTGAGCATCAGCATAACCATTACGCGCCGCTTTTTCCAACCAGAAAAAAGCCATTTTATAGTCTTGAACGACACCTAAGCCTTTAAGTAAAGCATAGCCATAGCGGTATTGCGCTTCAACCTGCCCTTGCTCAGCAGCTTTTTCAAACCACTGAACGGCCTTTTTATCATCCTTAGTATTCCACGGACTTAAAGCATATCGTAAGCCCATTTTTAATTGCGAATTTGCATCACCTTGCTCAGCTGAATTAAGTAAGCTGTCGTCGCTAGTGATAGTTTCAGGACTGACTGCAGCATCTTGGTGCTTATATTCCACAATTAAAATTGTGGCCACAAGAAACACCACCAACACAAGGCTGGCACCAAGAAACAGCCGCGACAAACTTAAGACCCAGAAACTAAAATGGCAAACACTACATCGATAGGGATTATAAAATAATCGCCTTAATAAATGCCGACTAGTTTGCCTCGACAATCTATACTCAGTATCTCCACACTGAGGACAAACAGACACTTTAGCTGAATAATCTTCACTCATGGAGGCACGAACTCTATTAAGGTTTCGATGTGATTTTCGCATAATTGGGTCTTATTCAATATCCATAGTTAAGCGAATAAAGTAGCGTGGAGTGCAGAGCCTTAGCTCAGCGTTTTAAAACAGCTGTAACTGTTTTGCTCCAAGCGCACACATTGCTTAGCTGTAAACAGTGAAACTCATGGTTCGAAAGCGACCTAAAATAGATCGCTCTCTACAGCAATATACAATAATACTTGTAATCCACTAAAGGTCATACAAGCATCTATTACATAGCAGCTAAGACTGCAGCTACCGTATCACCCATCATTGCGGGTGTTGGGCAAATTACAACACCCAAGTCTTTTAACAAAGCAACTTTTTCAGCTGCACTTTCGCCAGCCGATGAAATAATAGCACCCGCATGCCCCATGCGCCGACCTTCTGGTGCTGTCAATCCAGCAATATAAGCTATAACGGGTTTAGTCATGTGCTCTTTAGCATACAGCCCTGCCTCTACTTCTTGAGGACCACCAATTTCACCAATCATCAAGATGACTTTGGTTTCAGGATCTTGTTCGAATTGTTCAAGAATATCACGGTGTGAACTGCCGTTAATAGGATCACCACCAATACCAACGGAGGTAGAAACACCGATACCTAAACGCTTCATTTGATCAGCAGCTTCATAGCCTAAAGTACCTGAACGACCCACAATACCTACATTACCTGGTAAATAGATATGTCCTGGCATAATACCCAGCATTGCTCTGCCAGGGCTAATAGTGCCCGCACAATTAGGACCTGTCAATATCATGCGTTGATCTTTAGGGAAACGGCGCAGAAAATTCTTCACTGTCATCATATCTTGGGTAGGAATACCATCGGTAATCGCTACGCAATATTTAATGCCGGCATCAGCCGCTTCCATTATAGAATCCGCAGCAAAGGCAGGTGGCACGAAAATAATACTGGCTTCTGCGCCGGCTTGCTGTACCGCTTCTTTACAGGTATTAAAAACCGGCAAGCCCAAATGAGTCTGACCACCTTTACCCGGCGTAATACCACCGACTACATTAGAGCCATAGTTGATCATATCTTGTGCGTGAAAGGTACCAATTTTTCCAGTAAAACCCTGAACGACAATACGAGTTGTTTCGTTAATAAAAATAGCCATTTATATCTCCAAAGCCGCTTCTTTTGCGACGACTTCATTACGTGCTTGCACTGCTTTTTCAGCAGCTTCAGCCAACGTGTCCGCAGTAATAATAGGCAAGCCGCTTTCTGCAATAATACGTCGACCTTCTTCTACGTTAGTGCCTGATAAACGCACAATTAACGGCACTTTCATATCAATTTTTCTGACCGCTTGCACCACACCTTCAGCAATCCAGTCGCAGCGATTGATACCTGCAAATATATTAACTAACATGGCTTTAACGCCCTTGTCTGCCAATACTAAACGGAAGGCTTTTTCAGTACGCTCAGCTGAAGCACCACCACCGACATCCAAGAAATTAGCAGGCTCACCACCGGCTAGTTTAATCATATCCATGGTCGCCATGGCTAAACCTGCGCCATTAATCATGCAACCGATATCACCATCCAAGCCAACATAGCTTAAGCCACGATCTGCTGCTGCCATTTCACGAGGATCTTCTTGGGTTTTATCACGTAGCTCAGAAATCTTTAGCTGTCTAAATAGCGCATTGTCATCAATGCCCATTTTTGCATCTAAGGCAACCAATTCGCCGTTACCGGTTACAACTAAAGGATTAATTTCCAACATGCTAACATCAAGATCACGCAGCGCCCTATAACAACCTTTGATGGTTTTTACTGCATGACTCAACATTTCAGCCTCTAAACCTAAGGCAAAAGCCATTTCTCTGGCTTGATAATCTTGCAGACCTACCGCAGGTTCAATATAAATCTTAGTAATAGCGTCTGGATTATTAAGCGCCAACTCTTCAATTTCCATACCGCCTTGCGCAGACCCCACCATAACGATACGTTCAGAACTACGATCAACTAATAAGCAAAAATATAATTCCTTAGCGATATCAGTACCCGCTTCGATATAAAGTCTAGAACAAACTTTACCTGCAGGGCCGGTTTGATGGGTCACCAAACGCTTACCTAATAATTCACTCGCTGCCGCTTGTACTTCATCATGTGTTTTACAGATTTTAATGCCACCTGCTTTACCACGCGCGCCTGAATGAATTTGAGCTTTAACTGCCCAAACATGACCGCCGATTTCTCTAGCACGCTGCACAGCATCTTCTGGACTGTAAGCCAATCCGCCTTCAGCGATTTTGACTCCGTAACCACTTAAAATTTCTTTCGCTTGATACTCATGGATATCCATAGCATCTCCTTTAATGTAAATGGGGAAAGGGGAAAGACTTAAGGCTAAAGGCTAAAGGTAAAAGGCGAAAAACTTCGCCTTGCTCCTTTTGCCTTTAGCCCTTCACCTTATTTAGTTTTTGCAGCAATCGCTTCTGCTGCCCTAACCACATTACTGGCCATTTTTTCTGATGCCGCATCAATCAATCGACCATCTAAGGCCGCAGCGCCTTTACCTTGAGCCGCCGCTTCTTGCAGAGCGACTAAAATCCGTTTAGCTTTTTCAACTTCAGCAGCTGGTGGTGTAAAAACTTCATTGGCTAATTCAACCTGTGACGGATGTATCGCCCACTTACCTTCACAACCTAAAGCGGCTGCACGTTTTGCCGCCAATTTAAAACCTTCAGGATCTTTAAAGTCACCAAATGGACCATCAATAGGGCGCAAACCATAAGCGCGACAAGCAACGGTCATACGGCTAATGGCCGCATGCCATTGGTCACCAGGATAATCAGGATTTAAACCACCAATATTGGTGGTACGCGCACGATTGCTCGCCGCATAATCTGCAACACCAAAATGCATGGCCTCAAGACGACCTAAAGCTCCATTACGTGCAATATCTTCAACATTAGCCATTCCTAATGCCGTTTCAATGAGGGCTTCTATGCCGATTTTATTTTTCAGTCCTTGCTGCATTTCCAATTGGTTAAGCATGGCTTCGACCATATAAACATCCGCATAAACACCGACTTTAGGAATTAAAATCGTATCTAGCTTAGCACCGCATTGCTCTACTAAATCAACAACATCACGCACCATATATTGCGTATCTAGGCCATTAATACGTACAGAAATAGTCACACCATGACCTTTCCAATCCATATCATTAATCGCTTCAATAATATTCTTACGCGCACGCAGCTTGTCATCAGGAGCCACCGCATCTTCTAAATCTAGAAAAATGAAATCGGCGCCACTCTTCATAGCTTTTTCAAACATTTCAGGATTTGATCCTGGAACTGCTAACTCACCACGCTGAACACGTTGAACTGAAGCTGTATATAAAGTGTGACTCATGCGTACATTCCTAATGTCAATAAACTAAAGTTGTTATTCGGCCAAAAGCTTAAAGGCTAAAGGCTCAAGACTTAAAGGCTCATCGTGCCAGCCATACAAGAAATTGATGACGACTCGATAGCTTGTACTTTAAAACCTGCCAGCTATGTCCGAAACAAATAAATCGCCCATTCTACTTTTAGCACCAATAATGTCAATTTTTAACGCGATATATTCACTTAAAGTCATAATCAAATCTTGCTGAATACTGATGGCTATGTCATGATTATCGGTTTTTTGGGTCTAGTGCTATTAATCCCAGAATCCAGATTCAATCTAACTTTTAACTACCTACTAAGAGGCACTCCCATGGCTGGTCGTAACCACCTATATATTCCAGGCCCTACCAACGTACCTAATGAAATTCTGAATGCGATGCATATCACCATGGAAGATCATCGCTCTCCTGTTTTTCCTAAGTTACTAACGCCTCTGTTAGAAGACTTAAAGAAAATATTCAAAACAGAAACAGGACAAGCGTTTGTATTTCCTGCAACCGGCACTGCCGGCTGGGAAGTCGCCTTAACCAACACCTTAAATCCAGGCGATAAAGTATTGATCTATCGTTTTGGTCAATTTAGCCACTTATGGGCTGAAATGGCTAAACGCCTAGGCTTTGATGTAGAAATTCATCAAGAAACCTGGGGCAAAGGCATACCCTTAGATAAATTAGAAGCACGTCTTAAAGAAGATGATGCACACCAAATTAAGGCGGTATTAGCCACTCATAACGAAACTGCAACCGGTGTTACTAGTGACATAGGTGGCGTTCGTAAAGCTATGAATGCTGCTAATCACCCTGCCCTACTATTTGTTGATGGTGTAAGCTCTATCGCCAGCTTAGACTTTCGCATGGACGAATGGGCCGTTGATGGCGCTATCAGTGGTTCGCAAAAAGGCTTTATGATGCCAGCTGGCGGTGCCTTCTTAGCTTTTAGCCAAAAAGCCTTGGCCGCCACTGAAACATGCACATATCCACGTTGCTTTTTGGACTTAAGAGATCAGATGACCGCTAATAAAGACGGTTACACACCTTATACCCCAGCATTACCGATTTTATACGGTTTGCGTAAAGCAATAGATATGCTGCTAGAAGAAGGCTTAGAAAATGTCTTTGCACGCCATCATCGTCTTGCTGAAGGCACACGTAAAGCTGTAGCCGCTTGGGGCTTAAGCATTTGTGCGCAACCTGGTTTTGAATCAAACACCGTAACAGCTATTATCGTCCCTGAAGATAAAGATGCGCGCACTGTTATTAGCACTGCATTTAATAAATACAACATTTCATTAGGCGGCGGCCTTGCTGAGTTAGCGGGAAAAGCTTTCCGTATCGGCCATGTCGGCGATATGAATGACGTTTCAATGTTAGGCGCCATTGCGGGTGTTGAAATGGCTTTATTAGACTGTGGCTTTGATATTAAACCAGGCAGCGGTGTGGCCGCAGCCATTGAATATTATCGCGCGACTGCAAAATAATTTTTAAGCACCTTAGAAAACTCAAAAATTATTTTTTGAGTTTTCTACCCTGATAATCTAGACTATATCCTCAGCTTTTAAATACAGAGTAAGCAGGTGTTAACTCGTTAACACTTGCTTTTCTAGTCATAACGACAAAAAACTCTAATGGCGGGATTTTCATGGCGGATCAACAGTCTCCAAAAGCAACCGATTTAATCAATGAAATCAATACCTATTTCTCTAAATACCGCAGACCTAGCGATTGGCAAATTAAACTATTAAAAAAAAAGGCCGATAATTTAAAAGGCAAAATACCTGATAGGTTTTACTATGGTTTACTAGGAACTATCGCTGCATTAGAAGATGATATGCAGGCACTAAAACAACACTTTCAAACGGCTATAAAGCTTAGCCCTTCAAACAGTCAAACACAGATCGAATATCTAGCCGCTTTAAAAAACAGAGGACGTTGCTCAGAAGAATTAGTCCTTTGCAAAGACATGCTGATACAGTTTCCTGACCATTCAGAAGACATCTTCGTATGGATGGCTGAATCTGCGTTTATGTCCTGTAGAATGAACGAAGCCCAGCAATATTTAGAGCAAATAAAAAATAGAGATGAAAGTAACTCCCTATACCATCATATTACAGAGAGCCAATTAATCTTTAAAACGGCAGGCTTAAGCGATGAGGTCGCTTCGCATTTATACAACTTGGCTTACGACTTATTACAAAAACTCGGTATTTATTTTTCCAGCACTGGTTTAATCGTTACCACTAGAGGCCTTGTACATTGTCAACTTTACGTTGATCTGCCGATTGATCATATCTACGACCTTAACTACCAATTAGCGGCAGAATTAGTACATAACACTGAAAACACCTACAGTGACGTCGTCCTGTTTGAGTTTAATTCCATCGATGTTTTTGAAGAGAGAGCTTCCGCATGAGCGTATCTTATAAAGATTTGTACAACTTTGCCGTAGATTCGTTTGACAACCCCTACAGCACAGAAATAGATTTGCGGAATGTAATCAGTCGCTCTTATTACGCTGTATTTCAGTTAAGCCGAGAAATCGCCTCCAAACTGCCTCTGTATATAGATCCAGTAGAGTATCAAAAACTAGATATACACGATAAAGTCATACTTAGATTTGAAAAAAATCCCGACAAACGTATTCAAGCAGTAAGCTACCTGATCAAGCAACTCAGAGCCCTGCGCATGAGCGCAGACTATGACACCCATCTGGATATTAAACGCTTAGAAACGACTCAGCACTTTCATGCTGCACAAAGATTACTGAGTTCACTCGAAGGCTTACTTGAAGCACTTAACTCCCAGGAAATCACCCATGAACAAACCTAAAGTCGTCGTCACCCGCCGCTGGCCTGCCGAAGTCGAAGCCCAGTTAAAAGAACTCTACGATGTTCAACTGAACGACTCTGACATGCCGATGACAGCAGACCAACTTAAACATGCCCTGCAAACAGCGGATGCTTTATTGCCAACGGTAACTGACGTGCTCAATGCCGACATACTCGGCGTGGAAAACAAACGCGCCAAAATCATCGGTAATTTTGGTGTAGGCTATAACAACATCGACATTGCTAGCGCAAAAGCACACGGCTTAGTGGTGACCAACACGCCGCACGTATTAACCGATTGCACGGCTGATATCGCCATGTTGTTGCTACTGATGTCAGCACGCCGCGCACCTGAGGGCGAACGCCTAATTCTTAATCAGCAATGGACAGGCTGGACACCTACTCAACTCATAGGCCAAAAAGTCACCGGAAAAACCTTAGGCCTAATCGGTTTTGGTCGTATAGCACAAGCCATGGCTAAAAAAGCACATCATGGCTTTGGCATGAACATACTCTGCTATACCCCCTCAGAACCGGACTCCGCCATTATGGCTGATTTACAAGCTACCCGCTGCGCAACAGTAGAAGAATTATTGTCTGAAGCTCATTTCGTATCCTTACATTGCCCAGGAGGCCATGCAACCAAACACCTCATCAACGAGCAACGCTTAAAACTGATGCGACCTACTGCGCACTTAATCAATACCGCTAGGGGTGATGTCGTTGACAGCAAAGCCTTAATTAAAGCTTTAAAAGAAGGCTGGATAGCTGGCGCAGGTTTAGATGTATTTGAAGGCGAACCCACTATAGACCCTGAATTTTTAGCCTTAGATAACGTATCTTTGCTACCACACTTAGGTAGTGCTACAGAAGAAACGCGTATCGCCATGGGTGATCGGGTATTAGCCAACATTGCCGCTTTTTTTGCCGGTAATGAGCCTGGAGATAGAATTGTTTAGGTACTAAACTTTCCAATATAGCGATCTGCAACAAAGACTCTCACTGGTTCCCAAGCCACTAATCCCCAAACTACTGATTCCCAAGCTCCGCTTGGGAATCCAGCCTTAGAAGCTCTAGCTTCCCGAGTCCAGAACCCAAACTTTACTACTGCTTTACAGTCATCTAACACATTATCCCTGAGCCCAGCGCTAGCGTCGAACTGCGCGAAACCGGCAGCCGCATCTACGGCGGTGATTGAGATTTGATAACTGGATTTATGTATCAGGAAGCTAGAGCTTCCGGCTTTAGATGCCCAAGCGGAGCTTGGGTACCAGCAGAAAAATCTGGTTATGTTCACTGGTTCCCAAGCTCCGCTTGGGAACCCTGCCTTGGAAGCTCTAGCTTCCCGAGCCCAAAAACCAAACTTTACTTCGGCTGTACAACCATTTACAACGACCTTAACTATTCTTTAGCACTGCTCCCAAACTTGCAGGTAAAGCCCAGAAAATCTCAAGTAATGCGCCCGGTCTTTTTAGGAATCGCGTGCATCTTTCAGGGACTATGGCGCACATCATAACTGCGCTGCTAATGGTTTTTTACCATTCCCTAACAGCTATTAGGAACAGCGCGCACTTTACCTGTCCTTCCCACAATTTCACTACCTTAAGGCAGTCCTGTTTAAGGAAGCGGGTCGATCTCACAACAGCGCTAGTCCACAACCGAAGATAAGGGTGGAAGCTTAACTGCTTTATTGCGCAAGACGCGTCATTTCACCTAGAATTGCCAACCCTATTCTTGCGAGCATCGCCATCACTGCTAGAAGATCGCAGACGGTTATTGCCAATATTTTATTGACAGACCGACCCAAAGAAGCGTACTTTACAGACT